>JAZLCC010000144.1:0-4097 GCA_045614065.1 Eubacteriales bacterium
CCATATTAATTATAATACTTAATTTAAATTTTCGCGCATAAAAAGCGACGGGGCAACCCCTCGCATTTACTATTATATACCTTATTTGTCAAAAAGTCAACCGTATTTGTATGGATTCTACTATTTTACCAACTTGTACAAGCTTATTTTGTGCACTTATACCATAAATATCTAAAATCACTTCTAAATATTGGAATATATAGTAATTATATGCAAAGAATGCGTGAACGTATTTGTTAATATCCCATTTTCGAGGGCAATTTTTTTGCATATATGCTTTATGCAGGTATTCAAAATAGCGTGGGGGAGAAAGCTTTTCTTCAAGAAAGCTTCTCCCCCACGTGATCACCTATTAAAAACTTTTAAACAATAATTAATTGAAGTAGTAAGGCTTACCTGTCTTAGCAGACTCGTAGATACCCTCAAGAATCTGAGTAATAACGAAAGCTTCCTCAGGCTTAGTAAATACCTCGGTATCGTTAATAACAGCCTTGATCCAAGCGCGAGCCTCCTTAACAGCGGGAGTATCGCCCTTCTTGCCGTCGTTAAAGTCAACGCCGCCTGCAGCAAAGGAAGGCTTAGTTACGTACTGACGGCCCTTGTGAACGCCGTTAATGCGGAGTCCGTCAAGCATATCAGCGCCTGCCTTGGTTCCGCAAATAGTGGTCTGAGCCTCACGAACGTCAAGCGAGTTGAGTGCCCAAGAGGACTCAAGAACGATAGTAGCTCCGTTCTCCATTACGATAAATCCAAATGCAGAATCCTCAACGGTAAACTGATCGGGATCCCAGTTGCCCCAAGCGTTGCCCTGATCGGTATCGTTGTTGAGCTTGTGGAAGGTGGTTCCAACGCAATATTTGGGCTTGTAGTTGTTCATAGTCCAAAGGGTGAGGTCGAGAGCGTGAGTTCCGATGTCGATAAGAGGACCGCCGCCCTGCTCATACTCGTTGAGGAACACACCCCAGTTGGGAACTGCGCGACGGCGAATAGCAGTAGCCTTTGCGTAGTAGATGTCGCCAAATACGCCGTCCTCTGCCTCGCTCTTAAGATAGAGCGAATCATCACGGAAGCGGTTCTGATAACCAACGGTGAGCTTCTTGCCTGTGCGAGCAGCTGCGTCGAGCATCTTCTTTGCTTCCTCGGAATTTATAGCCATAGGCTTCTCACACATTTCGTGCTTACCGGACTCAAGTGCGTCAACGGTAATAAAGCTGTGAGAGCGGTTGGGAGTACAAACGTGAACAACGTCGATAGTCTCGTCCTTAAGGAGCTCCTTGTAGTCCTCGTAGACCTTTGCTCCCTCAATACCAAACTTCTCCGCAGCCTTCTCTGCCTTCTCAACGATAATATCGCAGAATGCAACCATCTCGCAAGAATCGATTGCCGCCAAAGCAGGCATATGCTTTCCGTTTGCAATTCCGCCGCATCCTATGATGCCTATTCTTATTTTCTTTTCCATAGTAATCAAACTCCTTAAAATCGTAGTTTTTTTGATATTTCAATTATACTATTTATTATCTGCCTTGTCAAGCATTTAAAAAAATAATTAAATTTTTCTATTATTCCTCAATGAAATTCAAATCGGCAAAACCGAGCTTTTCGGCAACATCAGACCAACGCATACGCATATCACTATCGGGATCGGGATAAATTACGGGGCGAAAACCGCCAACAAGATAATTTTTGATTGCAGGTAAGCGATAATCGTCGGTTGTTAAAGTGCAGGCATCAACCGAGCGCTCCTCAGCGAGAGATACCGAATAAGAAAGCATTGCATGGCCAAGACCAAGATTGCGATATTCGGGAATAGCGGCAACCATATGCAAATAACCCGAAACAGTGCCGTCATCGTTAAGGCGTGAAATAAGCGTTGAGGTTGCAACACGCTTGCCGTCGGGGGCGATAACGAAGAAAATATCTCTCGTCGGCTCAATTCCCTTTACCGAAAGCATTATCTTTCTAAAAGCCTCATTATTATCGGTGCTCGAAACCATCTTTGCCGCTCGGCAAATATCGCACCAAGCGTCAATATCCGATTGAGTGCCGTTAAAAAACTCAAAGGAAAATCCGACGGGCAGATCTCGCACCGTGTAATCGCCCTTGTAGCGTATCATTTTTAATTGCTTCATAAAAGCCCTCCGTTTGTAACTGCAATCTTTTTAAAAAACGGCAGTAAAAGATATAAGGGAGAACCCCAACGAGGGTTCTCCCTCTTTTTTGCTTTGTATACAGCGATTTTGGCTGTCGGCGCTGACGACTTTTTTCAAAAAAGCGACACAATTCGCAACAGTATCTAATCCATACACCGCTTTTTCTTTTGACACCATAAGCGCAAAAGAAAAAGCTAACAAAAAGAAAACGCTGTATGGTATGGGGCGTTGCCCCAAACCCCATTCGCTTTTTTGAAAAAAAGCGAAACAAAAAACTATCCATTTGAGTTATTGCGAATATTGTGATTTTTATCGTCGAGCTCGCTTTGAAAACTCCGTAAAACTTTCCTGTATGAAAGTTTTTGCGGAGCTTTTTTCAAAATGCGACTCTAAAACAGTGCGAACATTGTGCTCACAATCGTCGAGCGAAAATGTGCGCCAAAAATCTTCCTGTTGGAAGTTTTTTGCGCCACTTTTTTTCAAAAAAGTGGCAAACAACAGCAACACCGGAAAATTAATTATCCAAAGCCTTATCGGAAACCTGCTTCTTAGCGAAAGCAAGGAATTCATCGGCGGACATAACGCCGATATCACCGGTCTTACGAGAACGAACGGCAACGGCATTCTCATTCATTTCCTTTTCACCGATAACGAGCATATAAGGAATCTTCTCAAGCTGAGCAGCTCTGATCTTATAACCTATCTTTTCGTTACGAGCATCAACGCTTACGCGCAAGCCCTCGTCCTCAAAGCGGTCTGCAAGAGCTCTTGCATAAGCCTCCTGCTCGTCGCCGATAGGAAGCAAACGGATCTGCTCGGGAGCCATCCACATAGGAAGCGCGCCTGCATACTTTTCAAGCAAGAGAGCAAGAGTACGCTCGTAGCATCCCATAGAGGTACGGTGAATAATGTAGGGAGTTACACGCTCGTCGTTAGAGTCGGTATATTCCATACCGAACTTCTTTGCAAGAAGCATATCGATCTGAATGGTAACAAGAGTATCCTCTTTTCCGTGAACGTTGCGCATCTGAATATCAAGCTTAGGACCGTAGAATGCAGCCTCATCTATACCGATAGCGTAGTTGCCCTTGCCGAGAAGCTCGTCAAGAAGCTCGCCCATAACGCCCTGAGCCATATCCCACTGCTCTTTTGTTCCCTCGTACTTATCGGTACGGTTAGGATCCCACTGAGAGAATCTGAAATAGCAATCCTCCCAAAGACCGAGCGAGGTCAAGCAATATTTAGCAAGCTCAAGACAGCCTCTAAATTCATCTGCAAGCTGATCGGGACGAATAACAAGGTGTCCCTCGGAAATCGTGAACTGACGAACACGAATAAGTCCGTGCATTTCTCCGCTATCCTCGTTTCTAAAGAGCGTAGAGGTCTCGCCAAGACGCATAGGAAGATCACGGTAGGAGCGCTTCTTATTTAAAAATACCTGATACTGGAACGGACAAGTCATAGGACGGAGAGCAAAGCATTCCTTTTCCTCATCGTGAGGATCGCCCATAACGAACATACCGTCAAGGTAGTGATCCCAGTGTCCCGAAATCTTATAAAGCTCACGCTTTGCCATAAGAGGAGTCTTTGTGAGCAAATAGCCGCGTCGACGCTCGGTATCCTCAACCCATCTCTGCAAAAGCTGAATGGTTCTTGCGCCCTTGGGCAACATTATCGGCAAGCCCTGACCGATAGCATCAACGGTGGTGAAGTATTCAAGCTCACGACCGATCTTGTTGTGGTCGCGCTTCTTTGCCTCCTCAACTCTTTCAAGATAAGCCTTAAGCTCATCCTTTGAGGGGAAAGCAGTACCGTAAACACGCTGAAGCATCTTATTCTTCTGATCACCCTTCCAATAAGCTCCGGTACATTGTGTAAGTTTAAACGCCTTTACAGCGGCGGTTGAAAAAAGGTGAGGACCTGCGCAAAGGTCAACAAAGTCACCCT
>JAZLCC010000145.1:0-2165 GCA_045614065.1 Eubacteriales bacterium
TCCTTAATAGATCTGATGTGGTTTAAAAAATAATAAAGGCAGGTAACTTGCGCGACCTGCCTTTTTGCCAAACCGTAAAAACGATTACTTGCCTGCTCTCTCGAGTCTTCTCTTGAACTTGTCAAGACGACCGCCTGCATCAACAAACTTCTGCTTACCGGTGAAGAAGGGATGGCACTTGGAGCAAATTTCAACTCTCATCTCGCCGCCCTTGGTCGACTTAGTGGTAACGGTCTCGCCGCAAGCGCAACGGATAACGCACTCTTCGTAATTAGGATGAATTCCTGATTTCATTTTTATCTACCTCGTTTCTATTATTCGATGTTCTTTGACATCGTATCAAACGCAACTATTATATCACATTGCAAAACAAATTTCAATAGTTTTTTCAAAAAAATTTAAAATAAAATCTATTTTGCCTCAATTTCCACTCTTAAGCGGGCAATTATCTTCTTTTCCAGCCTTGAAATATAGGATTGCGAGATCCCAAGCTTATCGGCAACCTCTTTTTGCGTAAGCTCGTCTCTGCCGTTAAGACCGTAGCGAAGCTCAATTATTTCACGCTCTCTCGCTTCAAGCCGTCTGATGGCATTTCGCACTCGCTTGCGCTCCTCGTGCTGCTCTATTTCGTATGAAATACTGTCGTCATCACTGCTAAGAACGTCGGAGAGCAAAAGCTCGTTGCCATCCCAATCGGTATTCAACGGCTCGTCGATAGATACCTCTGCACGCTCGCAGGAGTGCTTGCGGATATACATAAGTATTTCATTCTCGATGCATCTTGATGCGTAGGTTGCAAGCTTTATGTTTTTCTCATAATCAAACGTATTTATTGCCTTTGTCAGACCTATCGTGCCGATAGAAACGAGGTCCTCTATTCCTATTCCCGTATTTTCAAATCGCTTTGCTATATAGACCACAAGCCGAAGATTATGCTCTATAAGCAGCTTTCTCGCATTATTATCGTACGGCAAGCTGCGTATTATTTCAAGCTCGCGCTCCTTGCAGAGAGGCGGTGGAAGAACCTCCGTTCCGTTAACGTAATATATACCGTAATATCTTGATTTCTTTTTAGCCCTTACCTTTTTCGACAAATACTTTTTTAATCTTAAAAGCCAACCCTTTTGCGTTTTCATTTTTTAATCGATCAACGCCTTTCTAAAAAAATATATTTAAGCGGCGCCGAGCATAAGCTCACTCGGCACAAGCGCTTTTACTCCTTTCAATAAAAGCTTTTCTCTGCTTATTGCTATATATACGTCAACCTCGGTTTTCACGCCGTCCATATCTATGTATACCCTATCGGCTCGCAGCCCTATAAGCATTGCAGAGCCTACGGCGCTTTGCGTGGGTATAAGGCGCACCCTGCTTGCGTCAAGCCCCTCAAGAGCAGAAATATCGCCCGTAAGAGCGCTTTTATAAAGCTCACGTGAGAGAATCGGGCGCAGGGCGTCAAGCTCCGCCAAAATACAGAGCTTTTGACTTATAGGCTCACGCAAAAGATTTCCGCTATCGCAAACCGAGGGGAGATAGACTCGCTTTCCACGGTACTCTATATTAACACCGCCCTCTCGGCGTAGCGATTTCTTTTTTAAAAATCTTCCGCCAAAAAGCGTAATAATTGCGCTTATAATTGCAAATATTGCAAAAAGCCACACCGAAATTCCGTCCTCTGTATTACTCGACTCTCCCGCAAAAAGCGCATCAAGCCCCATTCGGTTAAATAGCGAGAAAAGCGCAGTCATAGCGCCGCCAAAAAGTATCGACACCGCAGAAAAAACAAGCGCAAAAGAAAAGCTGCCTCGCAAATTCTTTCTTGAAATCACGGCTATTACAGCCATTAAAATGCAAGCAAGCGCATCTATTGCGAGTGAAAGCACTCCAAGATGCGCGCTAAAAGAAAAGACAAGTGAAGCACAAGCGTAGGCTCCGCCCAAAAGCGCAGACAGTGCAAGCCGCCAAAGTCTTACCTTGCGTGAAAGAAGCCTTGACGCAATAAACAAGCTCAGAAAATCCATACTGAAATTTATCAGAAAAAATATATCTATATAAACCGTCTGCATATCCGCCCCCAAAAGCCTTTGCCATATTATAGCACAGCACTTATGGTATATTATGTCGCAACAAGAGGTGAAAATAATTTTTATTTAATAATATTCAAAAAA
>JAZLCC010000146.1:0-3530 GCA_045614065.1 Eubacteriales bacterium
GTTTACGCCGATATCCTCAACGTTTTGGGGAATCTCGATCGTCTCAAGGCTTGCGCAGTTCATAAACGCCTTATCGGATATTCTTGTGATACCCTCGTGAAGATCTACGTGATTAAGACTTCTGCATCCATAGAAAGTATCGCTAGCTATCACGTTAACCTTGTAAGGAATAGTGATGTAGGTAAGGCTTACACATCCTCTGAATGCTCCCTCGCCAATAGCAGAAACACTCTTGGGAAGGTTTATGGTTGTGAGTGCCGAGCAATTCTCAAAAGCAGAGGCACTGATTTCTGTTACGCTATTCGGAATAACTACCTTTTCAAGAGCAATACAGCCCTTAAATGCGTTATTTCCAACAACCGTTACAGTTTCCGGAATAACGATCTCGGTTAAATAAGCCGCACCATCAAAAGCATTTGCGGCAATTTTCGTTACGATCTTGCCGTCAAAGGTTGCGGGAATTTCTATTTTATCGGAATACTTTGCGCTATCGGCGGAAACCTCATATGTACCGTCGGGAAGCAACTTGAATACAAGTCCCTTAGGATCGGGCTTTTCCTCAACTACCGCGCCTACGTTAACGGGATTGTAAGGATCGTCGCTATAGGTTATCCACAAGCAGCCGTCTTTAATTTCAACCTTAAGGATACCTCTGCCGTCTTCTCCGGCTTCACCTGCCGCACCGGTAAGACCCTGTGCGCCCTGCTCGCCCTTTTCACCCTGGATACCCTGAGCACCCTGCTCACCCTTTTCACCTTGGATACCCTGATCGCCCTTATCACCCTTGTCGCCCTTTTCGCCGGTTGCGATAACGGGTTCATCAGCTTCGGGAGCTTTCTTCTTGCCGCAAGCTGCGAAAGCAAATACTACCAACAAAAGCGCCAAGATCAATGCTAAAATCTTTTTCATCTTTAATTTTTCCTCCTATAAACAAAAGACGAATAAATCGACTTATTATAATATAATATTATATCATATTTTTTTATATAATGCAATACTTTTTTATAACATCATTCGGAGTTTTTTGGCTTTTTTTGACATTTTTTAGGCTTCTTCAAAATTTTTTGAAAAAAGCTCTATGCTTCGGCTCAAAATACCGTGAGTATGAGCTATAACCATTCCGTAATTTGTCATTGGCACGCAAGCATCCTCGGCTTGACGAGCTCTATATTGCATCTCACGCTCGGTAAGCATACATCCGCCGCAATGAATCACAAGCGAATATCCGCTTAGATCCTCGGGAAAATCCCTACCCGAGGTAAATTCGAGCTCGAGATTTTTGCCCGTGTATTCCTTTAGCCAACGAGGAAGCTTTACGGTTCCTATATCACCGCACTGACGGTGATGCGTGCACCCCTCGGAAATAAGTATTTTATCACCATCCTTCAAGGAATCGATCTTTGTCGCTCCCTTGACCGCGCCAACGAGATTACCCTTATAGCGCGCAAAAAGTATCGAAAACGAGGTTAGCGGTATTTCCCTCGGTATTACCTTGGAAACTCTGCCAAAGACCTGCGAATCGGTTATAACGAGCGAGGGCGGCTCGCAAAGCTTATTCAAGGTATTCTCAATTTCGGTATCTCGGCAAACGAGAACGCTCACACCGTTATCAAGCAGGTCGCGTATAGTCTGCTGCTGCGGCAAAATGAGTCTTCCCTTTGGTGCCGCTTTGTCTATCGGCACAACGAGCAAAACCGTATCTCCGCTTTTTACAAGGTCGGATGCGATAGGCTTCTCTGCATTTGCAATACCCTGCAACGCTCCTATCTTCTCCTTTAAGCGCTCGATATTAGTTTTATCCCTTGCGCTTACCCATATTTCACGCTCGTTTTCGGTAAAATCGCCCTCTCCGAGCGTATCGAGCTTATTGTGTGCGATAACGTAAGGCACGTTCTTGGCCTTAAAAAGCTCTACAAGCTCATTTTCAAGCGAGGACATAGGTTTAGCCGCATCACTCACCAAAACCGCCACATCGACGGTATTTAACACCTGACGCGCTTTTTTTACACGCGCCTCGCCAAGGCTTCCCTCATCGTCAAGACCCGGGGTATCGATTATCACAACAGGACCTATCGGCAAAAGCTCCATAGCCTTTCGCACAGGGTCGGTGGTAGTTCCCAAAACGTCGGAAACCACTGAAAGCTCTTGATTTGTTATAGCGTTTACGAGGCTCGATTTGCCCGCATTTCTAAGCCCGAAAAAGCCTATATGCACACGGTCTGCCGATGCGCTTTCATTAAGTCCCATAAGCACCTCCGTAATTTTAAAATCAGAATCTAAAATCTCTTCTGTTAGAAGATTTTATTGCTTCGATATTTTCCTTTGCTATACGCTTTACCTTCTCGTTAGGTATCTTTTCGAGCTCTGCATCGATAAGCTCAAAGCCTATCTTCTGCGTTTCCTCGCTTGCGTAATCGATAAGATACTCGGTAAGCGTCATAAGAGCATTGGGATGGCAGCAATTAAGTATTTGACCGTTCTTGCAAAGAGCCATAAAACGGTCTCCCGTTCTTCCCTCACGGTAGCACGCCGTGCAGAACGACGGAATGTGTCCAAGCTTCATAAGCCAAGCAACGACCTCGTCAAGGGTTCTCTGGTCGGATACGTCGAATTGCTCGGAATCGTGGGGGCGCTCCTCCTCAGTGTAACCGCCAACGGACGTACGCGATGCTCCGCTTATCTGCGAAATTCCGTAATTAAGCGCCTTACCTCTTACCTCCTCGGACTCACGGGTGGAGATTATCATTCCCGTATAAGGAACGGCAATTCTTATGCAAGCGATTATCTTTGCAAAAACGTCATCGGGGATAGAATTATCGAATACGTCGGGATCGATATCATCGGCTCTCTTGATTCTCGGAACGCTTATTGTGTGAGGGCCTACGCCGTGAACGGCTTCAAGATGCTCTGCGTGCATCATAAGTCCAACAAACTCGTACTTGTAAAGCTCCAAGCCAAACAAAACTCCGAGTCCTACGTCGTCGATTCCACCCTCCATAGCTCTATCCATAGCCTCGGTATGGTAATCGTAATCGTGCTTAGGTCCCGTAGGGTGAAGCTTAAGATAGCTCTCCTTATGGTAGGTCTCCTGGAAGAGGATATACGTTCCTATGCCCGCATCCTTAAGCTTTTTATAATTTTCAACGGTAGTTGCCGCTATATTTACGTTTACACGGCGGATAGCTCCGTTCTTATGCTTAACGCTGTATATCGTATTGATGCACTCAAGAATATACTCAATAGGATTATGAACGGGGTCCTCGCCCGCCTCGATTGCAAGACGCTTGTGTCCCATATCCTGAAGCGCAATAACCTCTGCTCTAACCTCATCCTGCGTAAGCTTTTTTCTTGCTATATGCTTATTTTTAAGGTGGTACGGGCAGTAAACACAGCCGTTAACGCAGTAATTCGAAAGATAAAGGGGCGCAAACATAACTATTCTGTTACCGTAGAATGCAAGCTTTATCTCCTCTGCGAGAGCATACATCTTCTCGTTAAGCTCGGGGATATCGCAAAGCAAGAGCAAAGCC
>JAZLCC010000147.1:0-4118 GCA_045614065.1 Eubacteriales bacterium
GGGCGCATCCTCGCTTATTCGTGCAACAGAGGCTACCGTAATTGAGAGAATTCCGCCCCGTGTTGCTATAAGAAAGGACGCTCCTATCGAGCTCCCCCACGTTATGCTCCTTATTGACGACCCCGACAAAACGGTTATCGAGCCTCTCTCGGCAGAAAACTGCCCCGAAATAGCTTATGATACACCTCTTATGCTTGGCGGCGGAAGCATTGTTGGAAGATTTTTGAGTGATGATGCTAAATTGCGTGTATCGAACGCTCTTGATGCTCTTATCACCCCCGAATCTATGGCAAAGCGCTACGGCGATGAAAATCTTTCTCCCCTTATGTTTGCCGTAGGCGACGGAAATCACTCGCTTGCTACCGCAAAGACCATCTATGAGAATTTAAAGGCAGAGCTTGGCGACAAGGCTCTCGACGCTCCCGCACGTTACGCTCTTATCGAGGTTGTAAACATTCACGATGATGCAATGAAATTTGAGCCCATCTACCGTGTTGCGTTTGACGTTGATCCCGACGATCTTTTGTGCGAGCTTAAAAAACATCTCGACACCCTAAGCGGAAACGCAGAGGAGCAGAAAATAGATTACTTCTGCAAGAATTCAAGCGGAACTCTTGTTGCTAAGGCTCCCATTCGTCAGCTTACAGTTGGCACTCTTCAGGATTTTCTTGATTCCTACGTTGCATCTCACAAGGGTGCAAGCGTTGACTATATCCACGGTGAGGGCTCGGTTAAGAGTCTTATTACTGAAACCTCTATTGGATTTATCTTCTCGGGCATGAGCAAGTCCGAGCTTTTCAAGACGGTTATTTACGACGGTGCGCTTCCGAGAAAGACCTTCTCTATGGGACACGCAGAGGACAAAAGATACTACCTTGAATGCAGAAAGATAAAGTAACACACGGAGATATTACTATGAACGATAGCTGGGAAAAGCTCTATTCGGAATGTGCCGAGTGTACTTCTTGCAGTCTTGCGCTTACGCGTACAAACTGCGTTTTCGGCGCAGGCAGTAAAAACGCCGAGCTTCTCTTTATAGGTGAAGCTCCCGGAGATAATGAGGACAAAACGGGAACTCCCTTTGTTGGGCGAGCGGGAAAACTTCTCAACGAATATCTCGATGCCGTTGGCATTGACCGTGAGAGCGTTTATATTGCAAACATTTTAAAATGCAGACCGCCTAAAAATCGTGATCCTCTTCCCTCTGAGGAAGATGCCTGCATAGACTTTTTGCATAGACAAATAGCCTTGCTTCAGCCGAAGCTTATCGTATGCCTTGGCAGAGTTTCCGCTAAAAGGCTTATATCAAAGAGCTTTAAGATAAGCGTGGAGCACGGCGACTGGTTTACGTTTGACGGTGTTCCGATTACCGCGGTGTATCATCCCGCTCTGCTCTTGCGTGATCCTCGCAAGAAGGGCGAGATGCTTGTTGATATGCAAATGATAAGCGATAGACTTAAATCGCTTTAAGCTTTACTTATTTTGGGAGAATTATGTTAGACTTTACAGGATTTTTTTACATGGTAATAACTATGTTTATAGTTCTTATCATAGGATTTATACTTGGAAAAATAAAAATTATAGATGAATCGGCGTCAAAAAGCCTTTCAAAGCTTATTTTAACCGTAGCACAGCCTGCGCTCATTATAGGCTCTATAACCTCAAAATCATACTCGGTTGAAAATCTTAAGCTTGCGCTTTTGGGCGTTGGATTTTCTCTTTTGATGCATTGCATTATAGCGCTCATCGCAAGGCTTCTCTGCATTTGGATCAAGGATTTTGACCAAAGGAAGATTACCGAATTTGCTATGGTATTTGGAAATACGGGATTTTTGGGAATCCCCCTTTTCACCGTGCTTTTCCCCGAAAACGGAGCATTTGTCAGCTCATTCTTCATAGTTGGATTTAATATTCTTTTATGGATAATCGGTCTTGGCATAATTGCGCGCGGACGTGAGGATATAAAGCTTACGCCAAAGAAGATATTTATCAACAAAGGCACTATTGCGAGCCTTATAGGATTTGTTATATTTCTTATACCCGCAATCCCCGCTTGCAGTGGATTCGTGCTCCCCTCGTTTATAAGCTCTGCTATTAACTACATAAGCGGACTTTGCACGCCTATCTCTATGCTTTTGGCAGGCGCATTAATAGCGCGCAAGAGCATAAAAACGATATTCTCAAACGGAAAGATATACTATCTTATGGGCTTAAGGCTTATTCTTTTGCCAATAATCTTCTGCTTTATATTCAAGATAATAGGTCTTTCGGACTTTTGGGTAATCTTTTTAACCGTTGCATTGGGACTCCCCTCTGCAACCTCAACGATAACCTTTGCCGAGGTGTACGAGACCTCGCCCGAATATGCGGCGCAATGTGTGGGAGCATCAACGCTATTCTCAATTGCAACTATGCCTTGTGTTGTTCTGCTTGCAAAGTGGATATGCACGCTTAACATATCAATTTTACAGTTTTTCATTAATTAAAATCTAAACAGGAGCTTAATATGACCTACTCTAACACTATCAAGGTAGACTTTTTGAATATTGAAAAGAACGGCGTGTACCTTATTGGATACCCTATTAAGCTCTCACCCTCCGAGCGCACGTTGCTCTATGAAATAGCCGCTAAAAACGGCGTGGCAATAGACGATCTGCTCCCTCTTCTTGCAGATGGGGTGAGCCGAGGAAACGTTGCGGTGCATATAAATTCAATAAACCGCAAGGCAGAGGCTATAAGCGGCAGACGCCTTGTGCTTTTTGAAAACGACAAATATATTTTAAACCCCAAAATGTAACTTTTCAGAGGTATAACGTGGAAAAGCAAAATTATTCGCTTATTCTTGAAAAAACAATAAAGGAAAATGAAAAGGCAGGACTTCGTCCTACCCTACTTTTGCACGCTTGCTGCGCTCCGTGCTCAAGCTACGTGCTTGAATACCTCTCAAAATATTTTGATATCACCTTGCTTTTTTACAACCCGAATATCTCACCCGAGGAAGAATATAAATTTCGTGCGGCAGAGCTTAAAAGACTCATTGGTGAAATGCCTTTACCGAGCGGAATAAGCATTATAACCGAGAAATACGACCCTGCGGAATTTTACGATATGGCAAAGGGGCTTGAAGAGCTTTCCGAGGGCGGTGAGCGTTGCAAAAAATGCTACCGCTTGCGCCTTTCAAGAACGGCAAAAATTGCGAGCGAGCAAAATTTTGATTACTTTACTACTACCCTTTCAATTAGTCCATACAAAAACGCCGAATGGCTTAATTCAATAGGCAAGGACGAGGGCGAGAAATACTCCGTTAAATATCTTTTTTCCGATTTCAAGAAGAAAAACGGATACAAGCGTTCTTGCGAGCTTTCGAGCGAATACGGTCTTTACAGACAAAATTATTGTGGCTGTGAATTCTCCAAGAAGGCGGCTCAAAGCAAGCGATGAAGGCAAAAAAGATACTCAATTATTTTTCAAAGGGTGAGCTTATTCTTTGGATCGCCGAAATGGTGGTTATAATAACCTTCTTTTGTATATTCGACCGCAAGGAATTTCCTACTTTGATAGCATCCTTAATAGGCGTTACCTCGCTTATATTTTGTGCCAAGGGAAATCCAATCGGTCAAGTCTTAGTAATAATATTTAGCACGTTTTACGGCTTTATATCCTTTACCTGCGCCTACTACGGTGAAATGCTTACCTATCTCGGAATGACCGCTCCTATGGCGGTATTATCGCTTATATCGTGGATAAGGAATCCTTATAACAAGGAAAGCTCCGAGGTAAAGGTTGCAAAGCTAAAAAAGCTTGATATTATAATTTTACCGCCCTTAACTATAATAATTACCATTGCGTTTTACTTTATTCTCCGCGCGTTTGGCACGGCAAATCTTTTAACAAGCACTATCTCGGTTATGACGAGCTTCGCGGCGGCGTTTCTTACGTACAAGCGAAGCCCCTACTACGCTATCGCCTACGTTCTTAACGATATCGTGCTTATCGTTCTTTGGAGCTTGGCGGCAATCAAGGACATCTCGTATCTTTCCGTTATAGTCTGCTTCGCCGCATTCCTTGTGAATGATATCTATACGTTTATCAATTGGAAAAAGATGCAGAAAAAGCAA
>JAZLCC010000148.1:0-11485 GCA_045614065.1 Eubacteriales bacterium
CTAAGACTTGGATCAAGAACGGTGCTCAGCCCACCGATACTGTTCGCGCTCTTCTTAAGAAGTCGAACATCGTTGACTGATTTTCTAAGGGTGGATTCAGATGACGGATTTAAAGGAAACGTTGCGCGATATCGCCATGGCGATCGTTGACTCTCCCGACGAGGTTACCGTTGTCGAAGCGGTCAATGGAAAAAGAGTCAATCTCACGCTTAGTGTTGCTGAGGACGATATGGGTATGGTTATCGGTAAACACGGTAAGATTGCAAAAGCGATCCGCACCATTATGAAAGCCGCTGCTATGGCAGATGGCAAAGAGGTCAACGTAGAGATCAAGTAATCTTTGTTGATCAAAGAAACCGCTTTATTCCCTTTCTTGGGGTTAAAGCGGTTTTTTACATTGAAATTTATCTATTGAGGAAAAGGTATGGCAACGAATTTTCAAGAATTACAAAATGAAATATCGAAAGCTACTGTAACGATTGCAGAATCCATGGTAGAAAAAATCGATCTATACTTATCATCCTTTGATAAAAAGGATATTTTCTCTTTCGCAAGCGAAAAAGCGCGCGTTGAAGAATACACCGAAAAATATTTTCTATTTTTGATTGGAATAAGTGATCATATAAAGATATTGACCGATCTTAACGCTAAGGTTGCTTCTCTTTTGATTGCCGCTGATAAGGTGATGGAAATAGACGTTGTGGTTCTCGCCGAAAAAAGATTATATGCCTTTGACGATTTTGAACACAATCTATACGATTACACCTCTACCACAGAAAAATCACTTTTAGAATCAGCGGCAACCACCGCATTTCTTGTCAATAAAGCACAAAAATTCAAATCGGACGTTAAAAAGCTGATTGATGCTAACACCTAAGGCTACTTTGAGTAGCCTTTTTTGTTTAATATTTCAACGTAATATTCTTCAGTGAGCCTTGCGGTTCGTTTGGCGTTAAGCTCTGTGTTGTATCTTTCTTTAGCATTTTTTGAAAGTAATGAATACAGCTCGCGATTACTTAATAACGTATTGATTTTAGAAGCTAATGACTCATAATCTTGCTGATGATAGATCAACCCGTTTTCATGATCATGCACCATATAAATATTTCCCGAGTAATCGCTCGCCACAGCAGGTATTCCGAGACTCATACCTTCAGACAATGCCAAAGATGACGTTTCCGTACCGATAGAGCAATTAACGTTAACGTCGGTTATATTCATATATGGGGACACGTCTTGCACAAAACCAATAAAGCGCACCTTCTCTTCTATTCCAAGCTTATGCGAAGATATCTTTAAATTCTCTTCCTCGGTACCGCATCCAACAATTAAAAAACAACAATCGTTTTCTTTCAATAATTCCCGCGCGGCTTTCAAAAAACTCTCGTGATCTTTATATTTTTCTAAACGAGCAAAAATTGAAACAACATACGAATCGTTCGGAATATTCAATTGAAACCTCAAATGCTTCTTATCTTCATTCGACGTCTCCGGTAAAGGTTCAACGCCATTGATGATAACTTTAATTTGCTTGGGACTTACTCCCATTCTAAAAAGATTATCTCTTGCAGAAAAGGATACCGCAATTATCCCGTCAGACAAAAATTCAGTAAGCATTCTTACGTTTACTCGAACAAACCATGATTGATATAGCTTAGAAGTTTTAAAGTCGCAATGCCGTGTATAAAGATTCACCGATGCACCAACACATTTTCCCGCAAGTCTTGCGCTCAAAGCACCGTGGGCATTTATAATATCGGGCTTTAGCTTTTTAAAAGTATTATAAAACCCCACGAACCCTTTTAAATCAAAGGATTTATCATAACCGCCATCTATTACAAAAAAATTAATTTTGGCTTTCTCAAGCAAGGGTATAAGAGCACTTCTTTTTGGTAAAACCACAATATATTCAAATTTGCTTTTATCTGAATTTTTTATGCGGTTCAACAAAAGTCTCCCCGCACCACCGATATTTGTATCCGTTATTGCTTCAACTACTCTGATCATAATAACCTTTTTTAGTTATTATTGCAAAAGAAAGGATGCTTCATTCAAAGCATCCTTTAAAAATATTCAAAGATTATCTGCGCTTGAGCTTGCCAACAACACGTCCGCAACAAACAGCCTCTGCGTAATCTTTCAAAAGAATATCTCCGTATTCCTCGTTGAGGGATACCAAGCGATCTCCGCCATACTTTTTGAAATAACCGTTTCCGTCAAGAATAAATATTCCAAGCTCACCAATATCAACACTTTCGGTCTCTTCAACCAATAAAATATCTCCATCATGATATTTCGGCTCCATACTATTACCGCTTATCTTCAATGCATATGAGGTGCTTGCAGTCTTCTCGTTATCGGGAATGCTTATTTCTTCGGCTAAGGTATCATCAAGATATACTCCGGGACCTGCCGAAACAGGAAGATTGTAAAGCAAAACAGTTTTCTTTGCAAAATCTGAATAATACTCTTTTTGAACAGATTGCGGTATCGAAAGTATCTTCGCAGTCTTTTTCTCGGACTCAACTGATTTCTCGGACTTAACAGTTGAAGACACAGGTACCATACCTATTCTATCAAGCTCCTTCTGCATAACTACCGAAATAAGATCCTTGCCATAGCTATCAAGCTGACGGTAAGATTCGATAAACTCGATTTCATTATCGTTAAGAGTATAATTATTGTTATTTTGAGGTGTTCCGCTTACAATATAATCGAGTGTGCAATCGAGCGCGCGAGCGATAAGCACCATATTTGAAAGCTTCGGCGAATCACTTATACCCGCAAGTATTTTGCTAACGGTACTAAGCGGGATTCCCGTAAGCTCGGAAAGCTTTTCGTTTGTAATCTTTTTTTCGTTTTTTATTTGTTTAATTCTTGTTATATAATCCATATTCAGCCTCCGTATTCCATTTACGGAATTATTATAGCACATATTTTGCATCTTGTAAATAGTTTTTGAGAAATTCTTTTCCATTATTGAAACTTTTTTTACAAATGCCTTTTTGGAAATTCAACCGCAATAGCAAAATGCACAAGTATTAATGTTGTATATTGTGCAAATAGCCAAAAGTATAAATCTTGTGTTTTTAATGATTGATTTTGTCTTTAAAAAATGTTATAATATACAATGTATATTAGCGTAATTATCATATATAGTTAACGCCACAGGAGGTTTACAAAAATATGAAAAAATTTTTAGCACTTTTGCTCTGTTTGTTGATGATTCTTGCATCGTTTGCAAGCTGCGGCAATAAGAATCCCGAAGACGAGGGCGCTCAGATTACTATGTACATAAGCGAGCCCGTCTACAACTTCGACCCTGCTGAAGCATATAACAACGAAGCCGCTTTAAAGATGGTTTCCCTTATGTTTGATAATCTCTTTATTATCAACAGCGACGGCAAGCTTGAAAAATCTCTTGCTAAAAGCTATAAAATAAACAAGTCCGAAAACACAATGTTTATCGAGCTCAGAATCGATACTTATTGGTCTGACGGTAACTCGGTTACCGCAAATGACGTTGTATTTGCATGGCAAAGACTTCTCGACCCCGCAAACTCATTTGAGGCCGCATCTCTTCTCTTTGATATAAAGAATGCTCGTGAGGCGAAGGAAGGCTTGGTTACTGTTGACGACGTTGGAATCTCGGCTCTTAACAATACCGATATTCAGATCACCTTTGCGGATAAGGACGTTGACTACGACGCTTTCCTTAACAAGCTTGCAAGCTACGCACTTGTTCCCCTCCGTGAGGACGTTATCTCTAGAGTTGCCGTTGAAAACGACTGGGCAAAGAGCCCCACTATCATGGTTTGCAGTGGACCTTTCCGTTTGAGAACCGTTTCCTATGCAAAGGATGACGCAGGAATTATTCTTGAGAGAAACTCCTACTACAGAAGAAACTTTATGACCGACGCGGTTGATAAGTCCGTAACTCCTTTCCGTCTTATCGTTGACTATACAAAGTCGGGCGCCGATATTCTTACCGCTTATGAAAACGGTGAGATATTCTTCCTTGGAGATATTCCGCTTGACGCTCGTTCTAAGTACACTATCGAAGAGTGGAAAAAGAATGCAAATGTAACCGATGCATTGAGCACTCATACCTATATTTTCAACCAGAATGCTGAAATAAACGGTGAAAAGCTCTTTGCAAATGCGGCGGTTCGCAAGGCTCTTTCTTTGGCTATTAACCGTGAAGAGATTGCAAACACTATTGTATTTGCAGAAGCAGCTAACGGAATCGTTCCTAATGGCGTATACAACGCAAACAACAAGAAGCAAACCTTTAGAGATGCTTCAACCGCTTCCATTGCTTCGGGCAGCGATATAGCTACCGCTAAGGATATGCTCAGCAAGGCAAGCATAACTCCCTCCAAGTATTCCTTCTCTATTTCGGTACCCGCATATGATGATGTACACGTAAAGATTGCTGAAATGGTTGCTGGCTATTGGAAAGAGCTTGGCTTCAAGGTAAGCGTTGAAAAGGTTGCTCTTAAGGATAACGCAGATAAGGCTCTCACCACCGGAGAAAAGATTGGTGGTGTTAAGGATGATATCTTTGCAGAAAACCTCGCAAGCGGAAACTTTGAGGTTGCCGCAATTGATTTTGTTGCTCCCTCCGTTGATGCATTCTCCTGCCTCGCTCCCTATGCATTGGGTTATGCAGGAACCGCAACCGGTAGCCACAATTCTCCCGAGTTCATTGTTAAGCCTCACATCAGCGGCTATAATTCCGAAGCATATAACGCAAAGATAGAAGCAGCATACGACGAGGCAGATCCCGCTAAGCGCGCAACTCTTCTCCATGAGGCAGAGGCTATTCTTCTTGAGGATATGCCTGTTATCCCCGTTGTTTCCAACTTGAACGTTAGCATGCAAAGCAAGGAGCTTTCCGGTATCAAGACTTCCTACTACCAGACCTACATCTTTACAAAGACAAGTCTTAAGAATTACCAGAAATACATTCCTGAAGAATAATACAAATAATAAAAAACCGACGAAAACTCGTCGGTTTTTTATTTATCGCTTTTCTCACGGATATTATTTTTATAAACTCCTCCGCGAACTATCATATTTTTGCCAAATTTGTTTCGTATACTGTCTACCGTTTTATCTAAAGTTCTCGCCTTTTCTCGCTTATCCGAATCAAAAAACGAAAGCTGAACCTCATCCTCATATACAAGGTCGGATAGTGAAACACCGATCAAGCGCAACGATTTTTTTCTATCCCAAAGCTCTGCTATAAGAGCAACACAAGCTTCATATACTTCCGACGTTATATCGGTTGAAGAAGAAAACTTTTTTTGATGCGAACGATCGTTAAAATCAAGGTCGCGTATCGTTACCGAAACGCAATGACATTTAGCGCCATCGGCACGCATTCGCGTTGCGGTACTATCGGCAAGGGAAAGCAATATTTTTTGCGCATCCAAAAGATTCTTCACATCGTATTCAAGAGTTATTGAGTTTCCATAGCACTTCGCCCTTTCCCTGCTGTTTACCACAGGAGACTCGTCTATGCCGTTTGCATAGGCGTGAAGGTGCTCCCCGAGCTTTGTACCAAGCAAAGATTTAAGAACTGCTAAATCGATTTTTGCCAACTCTCCGACGGTTTTGATGCAAGCCCCTTCAAGACGTTCTGCGGTAGCACCCCCAATGGTAAATAATTCTCTCACAGGTAACGGCCATAGCTTGCTTTCTATTTCACAATCAAACAAGGTATGCACCTTGTCAGGCTTTTCAAAATCACTAGCCATTTTTGCAAGAAGCTTATTTGATCCAATTCCTACGTTTACCGTAAAACCCAATTCTTCCTTTATTCTGTTTTTTATATCATTTGCAGTGGCAATGAGATCAGGATAGATATTGCTCATACCCGTCATATCAAGAAAGCATTCATCAATCGAATATTTTTCAAGCAATGGGGTATATTCACGGCATATATTCATAAACGCTCTCGAATTACGCTCATAAAGCGCAAAATCGGGCTTTGCCAAGAAAAGCTCAGGACATTTTCTCAATGCCATAGAAACCGGCTCGCCCGTTTTAATTCCATATCTTTTTGCCGGTATTGATTTTGCCAAAACTACACCCGTACGCTTTTCCCTATCTCCTCCAATAGCCGAAGGAATAAGGCGTATATCTTTTTCACCGCATTTGATACGTTTTACAGCCTCCCATGAAAGAAAGGCGCTATTAACGTCTATATGAAAAACTACTCTTTCCAAATCAGTACACTCCACAATGCATCTATAAGGATATTATATCTTATTTTAACGATAATGTCAACAAATAAAAAATGCCATCTCAGCCGAGATAGCATTTTTTATTATATTACGAAAGCTTTACAAAGCCATCGCCGTCCAAGTCGAACTTAAAGGAGTTGCACTCTTCAAATACAAAATTTCCGTTTGCGTCAACGCTGATAGGTGCAAAATAATAACAAGACTCCATGTATTGGAAGTGATCGAGATCAAGATCCCAGTTGCTTCCCCCCCAACGGTCGCCTACGTAAACAAACTGCTTCTTTCCACCAATTTCAAGAGTAAGAACAAAGGCTGGCTGTGTTCTATACGTTGTGTCATCACCGAAAGGAATATTGTCTATCCATTCGCCCTCAACCGACTCTGACTTAGACCAACCGCACTGATTAGGGCACCAGTTTGTGCACTGCGAGGTGAGAAGATAAATTGCGTCTCCGTTGTCGAAGAAGGCGGGAGCCTCTCTGAATTTCCCCGCAAAAAGAACCTTCTCAAGCTTCTTCGCCTTAAGACAATCATCGGTCATAGAATAGATATGAAGATCTGCGTTATCAACCGCTGCGGAAGCAAAATAAGGTTTGCCGTTTCTATCAATAAAGATAGTGCAGTCTCTCGACATCTCGCCCATAGGATTGTAATATCCGTGATAGGTAAAATCACCGTCGGGAGTGTCTGCAGTAGCAACTGCTATAGCGGCCTGAAGATAGTTCTTGCCATTCTCGTAATGAATCCAAAGAACGTATTTTTGAAGCTTTTCACTGTATATCATCTTGGGACGCTCAAGATTTATCTTTGCGCCATCATTCATAAGAGATATATCGTTTGATATTCCAATATCCTCGATCTTGGAATCGGTGGTAAGCAAATGATTTCTAAACTCCCAATTCATAAGATCCTTGGATGCGTAGCAGCTAATATAGATGTTGTCGCGTCTATCCTCGCCGTACCAATAATAAGTATCACCCTTCTTGATAATTCCGCCGCCATGTGCATGAATTATGTTTCCATCGGTATCAAACCACTTTTCACCATTCTTCAAAACAGTATTCATAAAAGCATTCTCCTTGATATTTATTAAACGTCGCGTCTGCCCTCAAGCGCACGACCTAAGGTTATCTCATCCGCATATTCGAGGTCCGAGCCAACAGGAACGCCGTAAGCAAGTCTTGTTACTCTAACCCCGAAAGGCTTTAAATATTTAGAGATATACATTGCTGTAACCTCACCGTCGGGCGTAGGATTTGTTGCAACAATAATCTCTTCAACCTCTTGCTCGTTAACACGAGCAATAAGCTCTGCAAAACGAATCTTGTCAGGCGTTACTCCGTTCATAGGAGAAATAACTCCTCCCAAAACGTGGTATACACCACGAAATTCTCTTACCTTTTCAAGAGACATAACAGCTCGTACGTCCTCTACAACACAAATAACTTTTTTATTTCGATCAACGTCGGCGCATACCTCGCAAATATCCTTGTCGGTAAGATTGCCGCATATTGGACATTCGTGAATCTTTTGCTTAGCCTCAATAATAGCCGAAGCAAACTCCTCTGCCGCTTCCGCATCAAGCTCTATTACCGAAAAAGCCATCCTCATAGCGCTCTTTCTGCCAACTCCCGAAAGTCTGCCGAATTGCTCGGCAAGGTGCTGTATAGCCTCAATATATTCGGTCATATTATAAACCCATTAAAAGAGTCCGGGCATAGACATATTACCCGTAACCTTAGACATTTCTGCGCTGTTGGTATCCTCAACGCGCTTAATAGCCTCGTTAACGGCAGCAACAAGAATATCGGAAAGAGTCTCTATATCATCGGGATCAACGATTTCGGGCTTAATGTCGATAGAAAGAATCTCCTTCTTACCGTTTATCTTTACGTTTACAACTCCGCCGCCTGCGGATATATCATATTCTCTCTCATCAAGCTCTGCCTGAAGTGCTTCCATATCCTCCTGCATCTTCTGTGCCTGCTTGATCATTGCGTTCATATTCTGGGGACCGCCGCCCATTCCCTTAGGTAAATTTGCTCTCATTTTTATATCTCCTTAATTTTAATTACAAATTCAATTCATCAAGCTCTTCGAGCTCATTCTCATTGCCTTCAAAAATGCCGTAATGAATATTTCCATCGCCCAATTGCTTTTTGAGCAATATACAAAATGCGGCACGAATATCGGATTTGAGGGTTGATTTTGCCAAAGCCATTTTCATAGAAAATTCATTTGGGAATCTTATGTATACATCTCCGTTTGAATCCACAAATGCCTTTGCAACCTTAAGCCAACCGTGAAGCGAATCGTCGCCCGCAGAAGCTTGCTCAATTATCTCGTTCCAACCACGAAGTGCTTTTAAGGCTTTTTGCTCGTTGGAAGGCAAGGCCTTTTCCACGGGATTTACATTTTCACTCTTTTCAGGTTGAGGCTCGTTAGCTTTAGAGGCTTGAACCTTAAGCTCTTCTACCTGAGGCGCAGTATCTTTTTGAACGTAAGCTCCCGCCGCAATAGCGTTTTCGAGCTTTGCTATGCGTGAGAGTATTGCATCGGTTTTATCATCAAGCGTAGTATCACAAATGCGCACAAACGCCATTTCTACAAGCGTTCTCTTGGTTGAGGTAACCCTGGACAACGCAGTAGCCGTTTCATCAAGAACACGGCAATGATAAAGCAAGGTTTCTCTGCTGAAAAGTGATGCAACCGCAGAAAGCTTTTGAAATTCATCCTCGGTAAGATCAAGATACTTTTTTGCCGCAGAAGTTGTTCTTACAACAAGCATATCTCGGTAGAAGGAAACAACATCCTGCAAAAATACCGTGATATCCTTAGAAGAACGAACCACCTCTTCAACGGTTTCGAACACAACCTCGAAATCACTTTTAGCTATCGCTCTTACAACTCGTTCAGCCTTGTCTCTACCACCAACGCCCAAGACGTCGTTAACAAGCTCAACAGTTATTTTTTTATGTACTCCTGCGCAAAGCTCAAGTAAGCTTATTGCATCTCGCATACCGCCTTGAGCCATCTTAGCGATAACTCTGAGCGCATCGTCATCATATTCATATCCCTCATTATTAGAAATGAGCGAAAGTCTCTCTATAATAGTATCGGTTGTTATACGGCGGAAATCATAGCGCTGACAACGTGAAATTATTGTTGCGGGAAGCTTATGCATCTCGGTGGTTGCCAAAATAAATATAGCGTGCGACGGCGGCTCTTCAAGCGTTTTAAGCAGAGCGTTAAACGCACTTGTACTAAGCATATGAACCTCATCAACGATATAAACGCGATATTTAAGATCTGATGGCGTATAGACGATTTCATCACGAATATCACGAATGTTATCAACTCCATTGTTTGAAGCCGCATCCATTTCAAGAACGTCAGTAGCTATTCCCGCATCGATTGAACGACAGGCGTTGCAACAATTACACGGATTACCGTTTACAGGAGACTCGCAGTTCACTGCCTTTGATAATATCTTAGCGCACGTTGTTTTTCCGGTTCCGCGAGAACCGCAGAACAAATAAGCGTGTGAGAACTTATTGTTCTGAGTTTCAAATTTAAGTATTGAAGTAATATGCTCCTGTCCGTAAACGTCATCAAAAGTTTGAGGACGCCATTTTCTATACAAAGCCTGATGCATATTTACCTCCTTAATATCTAAATAAAAATGAACTGTAAAGTAAGACCATACACCATTAAATCGAATCTCGTCGCCACACGATATCCGCATCCCTTACTCCGAGCAGGCAACCTCGCGGCACATCGAGTAAATTGCTTAATGCTGCTTGGTTCCCCACCTGACATGGTTCACAACCCCCGATTGCGCAAGACCCACTCTTCAACATAAGAGATACGGGTCAGCTGTTTTGATCCGACCCTCAAAAATGGAATTCACCCCTGCTGTAGCGGATTTCAGGTGCAGGGCCCCGCTAATTCCCCGACTAGTATGGCCTTATTTTACAGTTCAAATTTCTTCGCACGTTTCGTGCTTATATATTATAGCAGATTTTACTTTATTTTGCAATAGTATTTTTAAAAAATATCTGCTATTCGAGCATATATTTGGTTTGAACTGCCTCTTTAAGCTCACTTACAGCCTTAACGCTCATTCCTATGAGCAAGAATGTCGCCGTTATGCTAATGATATTCATCCATCCAAAGTTCTTATTAAGGAAAGCATAAAAGGCACCATAAAGCGAATAAAAGGTATCTGCAAGCACACAAAGGATAACTACGTCGGTAACGTGAGAGAAATTACGCGAAAGTCGCTTTTGAACAGCTTCTATCTGCTTTTTCTCGCCATCGGTTTCTATTTCCCTGCCAAGAACGTATCCCGTGTGATCCTTTATTACCGAGCGTAATGATCTAGTCATAGAGGAATACAACAAAATAAGTGCTATACCCTCAATTGCAACAGCGGCCACCGTTATGATGTAAACAGTAAAGGCCTTGCCATCCTTATCTATTGCATTATAATAATAATTTTCAGCAAAATAATATCTTATAAAATCCTCAAAGAGCGTTGCCACGGTATAGAAAGCAAAGCAAACCAGTGGGAACTTCTTTTTGATTTTTGCGGTTTTTGTGAAATAGAAAAACGCAAGTGCCATAGATATTACCACTAAAATATCAGGCAAAACGTTTATTCCGTCAAGATTAAAATCTAACGTCAAAATACCCGCAAGAAGGAAAAACAAGGTTGCGGTTTTCACATCCTTGATAACAAATGCACCGCTCTTGCTTATTTTCTTTTTCGTGTATTCTTCATTAAGAGAGGACAAAAATTCCTTATCCTTAGATATTCTCGAAAAATATCTTATTGACGTTATAAGCCAAACCAATCCCACTATAAAAACAGGAACAAAGCACAAGCCTCTTATAACAGCTATGTATCGATAAAGGCTAAAGAACTGCGACGTTTCGTCATAGGTGGTAGTTTGTAGAACGGTAAGCTCGGGAAGACACGTAAACAAAGCCTTAAACACAACAAAAAATACAGAGAAAAGCTTTAAAGAATCAGTGTAGCTTTTTTTGCCCCTTCTTCCCTTTGCATGGATTGATGAGTTAACGTGAAAATCACCAAGGGTTGAAAAACCATTAAAAAGCTTCATAAAAGCGGGAATTGCAAAAATCGATTCCAATACACCGAACACAAAGCTCCAAAGAAGCAATCCGGTATTTCTTTCACTGATAGCCTCGATTCCAAATACCCACAATAT
>JAZLCC010000149.1:0-2707 GCA_045614065.1 Eubacteriales bacterium
GAGCCAATCTATGTAGGTTCTCGCATAACCCTCGTTTGCCAAATTATTATAATCATCCTCAAGCTTCATATCAGCAAACGCCGCACGCACGGTCTCGGGGGTTTGGTCGGGAAGCCAAAGTCTTTTCAAGGTCTTTGGCGATTCGAGCGCCTTCTCTACGCAGGTTCTGACAATTATCTCTCCCTCGCGGTCGGCGTCTCCCGCATTGACTATAACGTCAACGTCCTCACGGTTGCAAAGCGCTTTGATTATATTAAACTGCTTCACAACTCCGTCGTCGATTTTTTTATCGTCGCCGAGTCGAAGCTCATATTTGAATTCCGTTGGAAAACACGGAAGATTTTTCATTGTCCAATGCTTTTCGCCCTCGGGACGCGGATTATAGGTTTCGATATCGGCAAGCGAAAACAAATGACCGAACGCCCAGGTGATTATGCACTCGCTATTTTCAAGATATCCGTCGCGTCTTTGAAAGCTTCCAAGGCCTGCGGCAATATTTCTGCCAAGGCTTGGCTTTTCGGCAATAATTAATACCATATTATCTCCATTCCGAATCGATAATTATCTTATATCCTTTTGAGCGCACGGTATATATCAATCGCTTGCCCAAAGGCTCCTCAAGCTTTTTACGGAGCTTGCATATATAAACCTCTGCAATATTGCCATCCTCAGCGCCAAAAAGCTTGTTCATATCCTCACGCGAAACCGCCTCATTTGCGTTATCGCAAAGAAGCTTTAGCAAATTATATTCCGCATCGGACAAAATATATTTTTTGTTATTTATACTTATTAGATTTTTTTCATTCTTATAAAAAATCACCTTTAACTGCTCGTCCGCATTAATCTCACTCAAATCAGCCTCGCCGAGCATTGCCTGACTGTATATTTCTCGAAGAGTGTTTATTGAGAGCGGATATTGAAGGTCTGCATCACTTAAAGCATTAGACACAATAAATTGCTTTTTTGCGGTATTCAACGGGCGTTGCTTTACCGTATCCGCATCTATGATTGCGATATCATAATTCGATATATCGCTATGCATCCTTTCAAGCTTTGAGAAGCAATCAACGTAAAAACCAAAGTTCAATCCCTCGAGCATAAAAAAGTCGCACAAGGACCGATTTGCGGAAAATATTATTACCCTTACCTTTTTCATATGCCCTCCGTAAAAATCAATTTATTAATTCTCTAGTGATTTTTTCTATTTCTTCAAACGTTGTTGCCGTCATAATTTTATTTCTTGCCGATGCCGCACCGTTTATTCCGCTTATGTACCAACAAACGTGCTTTTTACCCTCGGCTATTCCCACACGCTCGCCCTTTTCACAAATCATATCCTTTAATTGAACAAGCGCAGAATCGATTTTTTCATTGGCGGTAGGCTCTATATATTCACGTCCCTCAAGCGCAGAAATAATCTCGCCGAAAAGCCAAGGATTTCCCATAGCTCCTCTGCCTATCATTACTCCGTCGCACTCGGTTATGCGAAGCATATTAAGTGCATCCTTTGCGGTATATATATCACCATTGCCGATTACGGGAACTCTTACCGCCTTTTTAACCTGCGATATTATATCGATATCTATCCCCGGTCGATAAAGCTGCTCCTTTGTTCTTGCGTGAACGCATATAAGGCTTGCGCCGTTTGCTTCAAGAATTTTTGCAAGCTCAACTGCGTTTTTTGAGTTATCATCCCATCCCGCACGAATCTTTACAGTTACGGGAATATCAATAGCATCAACAATGGCACGAACTATCTCGCCTGCAAGCTTGGGAGATTTCATAAGAGCGCTTCCCTCGCCGTTTGCCGTTATCTTTCTTACGGGGCAACCCATATTGACGTCAATTGCCGTAGGCTTTTCGGTAGACATACAGGATTTATAGCTTCCGTCGGAAAGCATTTTTGCCGCCTCTGCCATAAAGCTCGGCTCGCTACCGAATATTTGGATAGATGCAGGCGTATCTCCAGCGTGGAGCGTTGCAAGCGCCGCAGTTGCCGAAAATTCCTTTTTTCTCGCCTTTTGCTCATAGCAAAGCGACTTTGCACAAACCATTTCACTAACTGTAAATTCAGCGCCGTGCTCTCTGCAAAGATTTCTAAAGGTTCTATCGGTAACACCCGCCATCGGAGCAAGAAAAAGCCCATATTTAATTTCGGTATTTCCTATTTTTACTCCCATTCCCTACTCCATTTCTGTCGTTATCTGTCGTTTTTTATCTATATCAAGTATTATCTTGTAGAATACGGTATATATCGGTCGAACGATAATAATTGACAATATTTTCCAATTGTGTTAAAATATAACCATAAAGCTACAATTTATATATCAGGAGCCCCATTATGAAAAAGCTACAAGACGTTAAAATTTATCTCACATCATATTTCAAAAATTTAAGCCGTGAACGCATTGCAATTTTTATTTGTATTCCGCTTTCACTCGTCTCTCTTTCGATTTGCGCAATAATGCTCTTAAGGATTGATCAAAAGGATATAATTCTCCCCTCGGAAACAGTAAACATAACAATAACCGAAGCGCCTACCGAAAAATTCACCTATCCGCCCGATAGCCCATACGGCATTGAGTTCGAGAGCCTCGGAAACAATCGATGTGCCATTGTAGGGATCGGTAGCTTTGCGGGAAAGGATCTAAAAATTCCCGAGAAAAGTCCTTATGGCGAAGTCGTTATAAAAATAAACGATGGGGCC
>JAZLCC010000150.1:0-8967 GCA_045614065.1 Eubacteriales bacterium
CGTAACAAGAGTTATGGACTCGGGAGACCTTGAAAAGGAGCGTGGAATTACCATTCTCGCAAAGAACACCGCAGTTCACTACAAGGATACCAAGATAAACATAATAGACACCCCCGGCCACGCAGATTTCGGCGGTGAGGTTGAAAGAATACTTAAGATGGTAAACGGCGTAATTTTGCTCGTTGACGCGGCAGAGGGACCTATGCCCCAAACCCGTTTCGTGCTTCAGCGCGCACTCGAGCTTAACCATAGAGTTATCATTGTTTTCAACAAAATAGACAAGCCCGATGCAAGAATCGGCGAGATCGAGGACGAGATTCTCGAGCTTCTCATTGATCTTAATGCATCCGATGAGCAGCTCGACAGCCCCATGCTCTACTGCTCGGGCAGAGCGGGTACCGCAACCGAGGACCCCGACGTTCCCGGAACCGACCTCGTTCCCCTCTTTGAAAAGATACTTGACTATATACCCGCTCCCGAGGGAGATGAGGACGGCGAGCTTCAGCTTCTCGTTTCCTCTATCGACTACAACGACTACGTGGGTAGAATCGGTATCGGTCGTATCGAGCGCGGCTCTATCCGTGTAAATCAAGATGCATATCTTTGCAACTACCACACCGAGGCTCAGCCAAAGCGTATTAAGATAGTTGCGCTCTTCCAAATAGACGGTCTTATGCGTGTTCCCGTTGATACGGCAAAAATGGGAGATATCGTTTGCTTCTCGGGTGCCGAGAGCATCACTATCGGTGATACCGTTACGAGCCTTACTTGCCCCGAGCCTCTTGAATTCGTTAAGGTAAGCGAGCCTACATTGGAAATGACATTTGCCGTAAACAACAGCCCCTTTGCGGGAAAAGAAGGCAAATTCGTAACCTCCCGTCAACTCCGCGACAGACTCTACAAGGAGCTTCTTAAGGACGTTTCGCTCCGTGTTGAGGACGGTGAGACCACCGAGGAATTCAAGGTTGCGGGCAGAGGTGAAATGCACCTTTCTATACTCATCGAGACCATGCGCCGAGAGGGATATGAAATGACCTGCTCGAACCCCAGAGTTCTCTTTAAGGATATTGACGGCGTAAAGTGCGAGCCTATGGAGCGTGTAACTCTTGACGTTCCCTCGGAATACGTTGGCGCAGTCGTTGAAAAGCTCGGTCAGCGCAAGGGTGATCTTCTTGAGATGAACCCCGTAGGAAACCGTATGAGAATAGAATATCTTATTCCCTCTCGTTGCCTTTTCGGATACCGCTCCGAGTTCCTCACCGCAACCCGTGGCGAGGGTATAATGAACACGCTCTTTGAGGGATATCAGCCCTACCGTGGGGAGGTAATAATGAGATTCACGGGCTCTCTCGTGGCATCCGAGACGGGTGAGACCACAAGATACGGACTCTTTAACACTCAGGAAAGAGGAAACCTTTTCGTTGGTCCTCAGACCCCAGTTTACGAGGGAATGATCGTTGGTGAAAACCCCAAGAATGACGATATAGCGGTTAACCCCTGCAAGAAAAAGCAGCTTACCGCAATTCGTTCTGCAGGCGCAGACGAGAAGCTTTTGCTCACTCCCCCCGTAATATTCTCGCTCGAAGAGGCTATCGAGTTTATAACCGATGACGAGCTTATCGAGGTAACTCCCAAATCTATCCGCTTGAGAAAGAAGATCCTCAACACCGAGGAAAGAATGAAAGCGGTTATGAAGAAGCGCAGAGCCTTGGAAGCAGGCAAATAATCAAATACTAACAACAAAAGACCTTGTTTGCAATATTTCGAGCAAGGTCTTTTATTGTTAAAATATACAAAAATCTTATACTATATTTTAACAATAAAGCATTGAAATCAATTACTGAAAGTGATATACTTATAGTGTAAGCAAAAGCTGTATTTCACTAAAATTCAAAAAGCAGGGGAAAATATGAAAACACTCAAAAAGATCTTTTTAATACTGTTAACTTTATCAATGATCTCGGCAACCGCTTCTTGCAGTGGGCAATCGCCGCAGGATCAATCGGAGCAAGATACCGAAAATCCTGATACCTCAACGGCTACCGAAGCAACCGAAGGAATCAAATACGATACAAGCATCGGCAACGTAGAGCTTGATTTAATACCAAAATTCAAGGATGCGTCATACGTTACAGCCTACCCCTCGGGTAACGGAATAAAACAGCTTTATTATACCGGAGCAAAGCTTGATAAGCTTGACGAATATATTTCGGCTCTCGGTGAGCTCGGATATGAAAAGACCGAGGACAGCTTGATAAACGGAAACCGATTTATTACTTGCTACGGTGAAAAAGGTCTTGTTCACGTAAGCTATTTAAGCCACAACAGATCCTTAACGGTAATCCTCGATTCCCTTAACGGTTCGGTGTATAAAGCATCCGAGCCCGAATACGAGAAGATAACGGACACATCCCTTGCCGTAATGTCGCTCGACTACAAAAAAGAAGATTCCGATGCAAGCGGAATGTCCTACGTTATAACCCTTGAGGATGGCAGATACGTTATTATAGACGGCGGATACAACCGTAGCACAGGCTCAAAGGATCAAAACATACTCTTTAATTATCTTAAGGATAACAACAAGCGCGAGGACGGAAGGATAGTTATTGCCGCTTGGATTTTCACCCACGATCACTCCGACCACCACGGCGCTTTCTCGGGATTTTGCCAAGACTATGCATCAGAGGTAGAGCTCCAATACTATGTTCAAAATTTCGGAGATAAATCAAGATATAAGCAACAGCCAAGCGGTTGGCTTGATACGGGTATTCCAAACGATCTTATAGCAACCTACTTTAAAAGCGCCAAAAAGATAGTACCCCACACAGGTCAAAAATTAACCTTCTGCAACACAACGTTTGAAATACTCTGCTCACAGGAGAGCCACGTTCCAAACAAGATCGAATGGGTAAACGATGCATCGCTAATCATCAGAATGAACGCAAACAACGTAAAAACTCTCTTTCTTGCAGATGCCGAGGCGCAAACCACAAATCTTCTCAACAAAATGTACGCAGATTCCATAAAAAGCGACATTATGCAAATAGCACATCACGGCTACAGCGGAGGCTCGATTGCGCTTTACCAAAACGTAGACCCGAATTGGACTCTTTGGCCCACAAACCAAACCTGCTTTGACCAACGTACAACGGGTAAAGGTAACGGAACGGCTCAATCACAAAATCAATGGGCGGCAAAAAACACCACCTGCTACGTTGCCGACGGCGATATTGAAATATTAACCTTCGTCGGCGGAGAATCCAAAATTTCGGTATCACTATATACACCGAACAAAAATTAAACTTATAAAAATTCATAAAAAAGCTGTACTGCTACTTTTTTGAGGCAGTACAGCTTTTTTCAATTACTAATATTAAATCCGTGAATGAATCCGCCCACGTTTGCAGAGCAAATATCTCCGCCGATAACCTTGTTTCGGTAAACGATTACGTTTGCGTAAACCTTACCGCTCTCCCCCGAATAATTCGTTACCTCGTAGGTATAGCGCATAACGGTTTTTCCTTTGTATTTCGAGAGGTCAAGCCCCTGACGCTTTTGTATTTCATTATATCCCGTAAATACCTTATCAAAATTTTGAGGTATCGTTACCTCGGTCTCCTCAACTGGGGTCTCGTTAACACGCCAGCCGAACTGTGAGAGAAATTCTATCCTATCTTCATTCGTCTTTATTTTTGAATAATTCACCGTGCTTTCCTTGCCCGTCGTTATGTATTGAATATCTCCACCGTCATAGCTCGGTATAAAGGTTATCATAACGACAAGTGCGGTCAATGCCACGCAGACGACCGCAAAAAATTTGAGTGTGCTTGCTTTGAGCGAATATACGAACATAGCGTCCTCCGAAAATATTATTTTCAAAAATCTATTACATCTATATTCGGTCAACGAAATTTTATGAGTGCACACCCGCAAAAAACATAGATTAATATATATAAATATATTAAAAAATATAAAAAGCTCTTGAAAAATCGGTCCTGAGGTGCTATAATGTATTATGTATAAGCAAAAATTTGTTTTTTCGGCTTTTTTTAACAAAACACAAAGCTAAATACGTAAATCAGAAAGGTATTTTTTTATGAGCAACGAAAAGAAAATTGTTCGCTTTGCCGTTATTGGCTGCGGACTTATGGGAAAAGAATTTGCCTGCGCCGTAGCGCGTTGGTGCCAGCTTACGCAGGATATGCCTAAGCCCGTTATCGTAGGTGTTTGCGACCTCAGTGAGGATGCGCGCAAGTACTTCACCGACAACTTTGACACCGTAAAGTACAACACTACCGACTATAAGGAGCTTTTGGCGGCAGACGATATCGACGCAGTTTACTGTGCCGTTCCCCACAATCTTCATAAGAAATTCTACATCGATATAATCAACGCAGGAAAGCATCTTCTCGCCGAGAAGCCCTTTGGTATAGACAAGGCTGACAACGATGCTATTCTTGAGGCAATCAAAAATCACCCCGAGGTAACGGTTCGTTGCTCGAGTGAGTTCCCCTTCTTCCCCGGCGCACAGGAAATGGTTCGCTGGATCCAGTCGGGAGCGGCGGGCAAGATAATCGAAATCCGCTCGAACTTCCACCATTCAAGCGATATGGATACAACAAAGCCTATCAACTGGAAGCGTATGATAAACATCAACGGCGAGTACGGATGCATGGGTGATCTCGGACTTCACGCAGAGCATATTCCCTTCCGTATGGGCTTTATTCCCGAGAGCGTTTCGGCTTACCTTTCGGATATCGTTAAGGAGCGTCCCGACGGCAAGGGAGGAATGGTTCCCTGCCTTACTTGGGATAACGCACACCTCGTTTGCAACGTTCAGGGCGAAGAGGGCGAGTTCCCCATGATAATCGAAATGAAGCGTATCTGCCCCGGTGCTACCAACTCTTGGAATCTTGAGATAGACGGACTTAAGCAGTCGGCTCGATTCTCAACCGACGATCCCAACGCATTCTACTACACCGAGCCACGCGGACGCGAGCAGGCATGGTGCAGAGTTGACATTGGCTCAAAGCCTATGATTCCCACCATCACGGGAAGCATCTTTGAATTTGGATTCTCGGATTCGATTCTTCAGATGTGGGCAACGTTTGTATGTGAGGTTGCGGGCATTCCCGTTCCCTTCGGTTGCTTGCGTCCCGAGGAAACCGCTCTTTCCCACAAGCTTCAAACAGCGGCTCTTATCTCTCACAAAGAGCGCCGCGCAGTATCACTCTCGGAGGTTTAATTTAAAATGTTTAAAAACGTAAAATATTCACTTTCATCGCTTATCGGCGAGTCTTATATGGAGAGCGTAGCAAGAGCTAACGACTTTTTTGGCAAGATGAGCTATGACGAGGCTATGGCTATCGCTAACGAGGAGGTAGACTTCTACAACGAAGAGGCTCAGGCAAAGAACGATGCACTCCTCTCTATGGTAGGAACTCAGGTAATCACCCCCATGACTCCCGACGATAACGACGGTGCTCCTACCGACTCCTTCAGAAAGGCAGAAAACAAGGACGCATCCCCTCTCGGCGGGTACGGTTGCTTCCGCCTCGGTGAGGACGGCAAGCTCTACCTCATCGGTAAGAGTGAGCACTACCACGCATCCTTGGGTCATGCATTTGCGGGCTACAAGCTTATCGACAACGCTCGCAAGCTCGGTATTCTCAATGCAACCCACAACAACACAAGAGGCTACATAACCCGTTTGCACGAGCAAAGAATAGTTGCGGCGGCAAACGGCATAAACGAAACCGATTCCGATGCGCTTAACGCGGTTATCGCATCTAAGGAAAAGGGTGTTCTTAACAGAATAATCAATCTTGAAACAGGTTCTCTCGCAGTTGAAGCGGGTGTTAAGATGATGCTTTCAAGATTCTATCAGCTCTCTCCCGAGCTTCCCACACCTAAGTACTCCGGCAAAACTCCCGTATTCTTCATTATGGCAGACGTTGCCGACGGAATTACGGGTAACTACCACGGAACCACCGTTCTCACCCAGACCTTCAGAGGTCTTTGGGAGGACTTCCGTGAAAAGGCTGAGGCAGGCGAGCTTTGGAAGGTAGTTTCGGTTCGTCCCAACGATATCGAGGACTTCAAGGCAAAGCTTGAAAAATACAATAGCGGTAAATATAAGACCGCAGGCTTTATGCACGAGATCATCATGATGAACTACGGTGCTACAAAGCTTACCCCCGAGTATCTCCGCGCGGCTTACGATCTTTGCCACGCATGCGATACTCCCACCCTCTGCGACGAAATTCAGACGGGTATGTGGTACGATACCATATTCCTCTTCCGCAAGTACGGTCTTAACCCCGACTTTGCCGTTATCGGTAAGGGATTCCCCGGAGGTGAATACCCCGCAAGCCGTATAATCACCACCGCAGAGTACGATACTCTCAATCAGTTTGGCGCACTCGTAACCAACGGTCAGGAGGAGCTTGCATCTCTTGCATACCTCATCACCTTAAGATACGTTCAGGAAGCCGGCGACGAGCTTGACAGAGTTTCTAATATCTTCGAGGACGGATTTGTTGAGCTTTGCAACAAGTATCCCGCAAAGCTTGCAAAGGCAAGCGGACTTGGCTATAATATAGCGCTCCACTTCCACAGCGTTGAGGCTGCGGCAGAATTCACCCATGAGCTTCACGTTGCTTGCATAGATGCATCGGCACAGCTCTATAAGGCGAATTGCGTGCCCGGAGTTCTCTTCAAGCCTCCGGTAATCACCACCGAAGCAACCGCAAGATATATTCTTAAGGTTCTCGACGAAATTTTAGCAAAGTAATCATTATTTAAACAAAAGGAAAAATTTATGTACTTTTTGGGTATAGATATCGGCTCTTCCTCGATAAAGGTTGCGGTTTTGCGCTTATCCGAGGAGGGCCAGCCCGATGCTATCATCGGCAAAGCAAACGTTGATTATCCCACCTATTACCCCATCGACAACTCCTCGGAGCAGAACGCAGACGAGTGGAACCACGCAGCAGCCGTTGCGGTAAAAACCGCCGTTGCCTCTATGTCCGAGGAAGAAAAGAGCAAAATAATCGGTATTTCCTTTTCCTCTCAGGCAGGAAGCATCTACCCCGCCGATGAAAACGGTAAACCGCTTTACAACGCTCTTACTTGGATGGACCGCAGAGCGCTTAAGGAGCACGACGAGGTTGTTGACGCATTCGGCATAGACTTTATTGCCGACAAGGCGGGTTGGAAGCCTACCCCCGCAGACTGCATATCGAAGCTCTTATGGCTCAAGAAAAACGAGCCCGAGATATTCTCAAGCGCAAAGCATTTTTACACCACGCTTGAATCGGTAACGGGATTCCTTTGCGGAAATTTCGTAACCGACGCAACAAATATAGCGCTCACACGTCTTTACGACTATAAGCAAGGAAGATACACTCCCGAGGTGCTCGAATTTTTAGGCATTACCGAGGATATGCTTCCCACCGTTGCTCCATGCGGAAGCCTTGCGGGCAAGCTCTTAAAGAGCGCCGCTGACAAATGCGGTCTTCCCGAGGGCATTCCCGTTTACGTAGGCGCGCACGATCAATATTGCGCATCTATCGGAAGCGGTGTTACCGAGCCGGGTCAGCTTCTTATTGCAACGGGAACCGCTTGGGTACTCTTCGGAGTTACCAACGATCCTATCAAAAAGCCACCCTACCCCGCACCCTGTAATCACCCCATTGAGGGAAGATACGGCGTAATGACGTCGCTTGCGGGATGCGGAAAGGCGATCGGACTTCTCGCCGAGGAATGCAATTGCACCTCTGCGGCATTCGACCTTAAAATAGAGATGGCGGGCGTTGAGGCAAAGAGAGAAAAGAACAAGAATCGCTTTGTTTGCACTCTTCCCTCAAATGCGGGACTCCCCCACAAGGATGGAGTTTGCAAGCCTATATCTCTTGCGGGAGTCGAAGACCCGTCCGACGTTGCGCTCGCCGCTATGGAAAGCGCAGTATTTGAGGCAAAAGCCGTTATTGACGCCTTTGAAAATGCGGGATTTCCCAAAAAGGGAGAGCTTGTTATTTCGGGCGGAGCATCAAAGAGTCGCCTTTGGACGGGCATAGTTGCCTCGGTGTTCTCGGATAGACCTATATGCCGTCTTGCAGAGCCCGATGCCCCCGCATTTGGAGCGGCAATGATTGCGGCAACAAGCGCAGGAGCTTACGCATCCCTCACCGATGCCGCAAAGCTTGTGAGAAGAATCCCCATCGAGCCCGATGCAAAGGCTTCGGAATTTTATGCCGACAAATATCGCAGATATTGCGATTGGGCACTTTTAAAGTAAAAGCGGAGGACACTTATGTTTGGAATAGACGTAACGCCTTACGATAAAAAAATATGGGAGGAGGAGCTTCGCGACTTTCTTCCCGACAAAATATTCGATGCTCATATGCACATCTGGGAGCCCGGCACAAGAAAGACCGGCCAAAAGGGCTGTGTTAACTGGACGTCGATAGTTGCCCCCGATATGACGTATGAAAATATGCTTGAGACCTATGCAAGGGTTTTCCCCGGAAAGCAGGTAAAACAGCTTCTTATGGCTTCGCCGAGCTGTTATCTTGATATCGGCAACGAATATGCACTTAAATGCGCAAAGGAGCACGGTCATCCCACGCTCTATTGCACAAATTGGGATAGCGACGAGGCAGAAATATTTGCGGCTCTCAAAAAGGGCTTCTGCGGTATAAAGCCTTATCAAAATAACTCCCCCTCGTATATTCCCGCGGCAGAGGTAAGAATATTTGACTTTCTTACTCCCCGTCAGCTCGAATTTATGAATAGCATACACGGTATAGTTATGCTCCATATCCCAAGAAATCTCCGTCTGCGCGACCCGATAAATCTCGCACAGCTCGTTGAGATAGATGAAAAGTATCCCAATGCAAAGGTAATAGTTGCTCACGTAGGACGCGCTTACATTCCGTCCGACGTAGGTGATGCCTTTGAGATACT
>JAZLCC010000151.1:0-3620 GCA_045614065.1 Eubacteriales bacterium
AGCATATCCTCGCCTATGTCGGAGAGCGTTATCGGTCGAGCTTTTGGCGCGTTTACCGTTGAAATAACCGTTACGGGTGTAAAAAGCACCATCGCCGCAGAAAAGCAAAGCCTTTTAGCTTTTATATCTTCTATTGAATAAGTCTTTTGATAATTAACTGTCATTATTCAAGCTCCGCAGTGTATAAAAAGCATTCCTCGGTATGCGCATTGACAACGCCAATAGCCTGCAAAAACGAATGCACTACCGTACTGCCCATAAAGCTCATACCTCTTTTTTTGAGATCCTTTGAAACGATATCCGAAAGAGACGAGGTAGTAGATCTTGAATCATAAATAACCCTACCATCCCAAAAGCTCTTGAGATAATTCAAAAAGCTTCCGAACTCCTCTGTTATCAAAATAAAAGCTCGCGCATTTTTAACGGTTGCCTCTATCTTTCTTCGATTTCGAATTATTCCCGCATTATTGCAAAGTGTGTTTATTTTATCCTCGCCGTATCGGCTTATAAAGTTCACGTCAAAGCCATCAAACGCCGTTTTAAAGGCCTCTCTTTTATTAAGCACACACTCCCAAGAAAGTCCTGCCTGAAAGCTTTCAAGCACAAGCATCTCAAACAAATAATCATCGTCAAAACGCTGAACGCCCCATTCCTCATCGTGATATTTAACGTAGAGCGGATTTTTAAGATTGCACCAAAAGCAGCGTTTCATAAAAACTCCTTTGCTTTATTACATACAAAGCTATTATATCATATTTTTTCTTTATTGCCAAGTCCTTTTTGCGCTCTTGACAAGAAAAAATTTATAATATATAATTATTATATCAATATAAAAACGGGAGAATATGAGAATGAGCGAAAAAAGATATACAATAGGCCTTGATTTTGGCACGCTTTCGGCGCGCGCCATTCTCGTTGACGTAAAAAACGGAGCGCCCTTGCCCTACGCAAGCGTTTTTTACTATCCGCACGCGGTAATGACCGAGCTTTGCAAAAAAGCTCTTCCACAAGGATCTGCGCTCCAGCATCCAAACGATTATATTGAGGCTTTAAAATTTTTACTTTGCGACGTTACCAAGATAAACGGCATTGAGAAGGATTCGGTTATAGGAATAGGCATTGATTTTACCGATTGCACGATTCTTCCCGTAGATGAAAATTTCACTCCGCTTTGTATGCTGGGCAAATACAAAAACGAGCCACACGCATATGCAAAGCTTTGGAAGCACCACGCAAACGAGGAATACACCAAAAGAATATCTGATATTGCCGAAAAGCATTTCCCCGAAATTGCAAAAATAACGGGCGGCAAAATAACGAGCGAATTTCTTATTCCCAAGCTCTACGAAATATATCTTGACGCACCTGAAATATATCACGATACCTATAAATTTATATCGGCGGGAGATTTTGCGGCGCACTTACTGACAGGCAAAAAAGAATTGCACAGCAAGGCCTTTTCCGCAAAGCAGCACTATCATGACACGGGCTATCCGCAAGAGGAGTTTTTCAAGACAATAGACGAAGGCTTTGCCAAGGTTTACGAAGAAAAAACGATTACCTCTCTTTCCTCGGTTGAAGAGCCTATCGGCTATCTTTCTGCCGAATGGGCATATCTTACGGGTCTTTCCGAGTCGGTGGCTATTGCCTCACCGATAGTTGACGCTCACGGAGCAATAGCGGCATCGGGAATAGAGAATGACCGCGCATATATTGTGCTGGGTACGTCAGGCACGGTTGAGGTGGTTACGTCAGCTGACGTTACGGTAAACGGCGCCATTGCGACCTCTTACGAGGCGGTGGCAAACGGTCTTTACACAATTGAATCCGCTCTTGCCGCAGTTGGCGATCTTTTTGATTGGTTTATAAAAAATTGCGTACCCGAATCCTATTCGATAGCCGCGCGTGAAAAAGGACTTGATATGCACGCATATCTCTCCTTGCTCTCGGAAAAGCAAGCCGTTGGCGAGCACGGACTTATTGCCATTGATTGGTGGAACGGCAGCCGTTCGGTCGTTCTTGATAACAAGCTATCCGGGCTTATTGTAGGCTTAAGGCTCTCAAGCAAGCCCGAGGATATCTACCGCGCACTTATAGAATCAACCGTATTTTCAATTCGAAAGATATTCGATTGCTTTAAATCGCAAGGAATTACGATAAAGGCCGTATCTGCAACGGGCGGTATTACACTTAAAAACCCTATGCTTATGCAGATATGCGCATCTGTCTTAAATCTACCCATAGAATGTCTTGATTCAAGACAAGCTACGGCTATCGGAAGCTCTGTGTACGGCGCAGTTGCATCAGGAGTGTATAAGAGCGTTTACGAAGCATCGAACGCCATGAAATGCCCGATTGCAAAAACCTATTATCCCATAAAAGAGGATAACGAAAAATATGAGAGGATATACGCCGAGTACGAAAGGCTTCGCAACGCATTTTGCGACGGAACGCTGAACACGATGAAATATCTTTTTGAAAATTAAATTTGCCGAAGCATAAAAGCACCGCTTTACTATCTTTTAGGATAATAAAGCGGTGTTTCTTTATGATTTTTTGGTATTTATTCTTCTTGTTTTTTTAATTTTTTCCTTTTTAAGGCATATTGCCGATCTTGACGGCAGATATATCTTAAATCCGCAATTTCCGTCCTCGGTAGGCTCTGCCTTATAGGTGCAATCAACGGAAACACGGTCGTCTCCGCCGTACTTTGGCGCCTCGGTGGACATTACGGGCGTGTAAACGCCCTCCTCTGCGTTTCTTATGAAATATCCGTCAAAGGACTTGTTGGGATTAAAATTAAATGCAAAAAGCATATCTCCGCGCATATAAACGAGAATATTGTTCTCATCATCGGTAAAAAGGCATCTCGGCTCTGCCGAATATATATCATTATCCTTTATCAAGGATATCATATCCTTATCAAATTCCTTGAGATATTTATACTTAAGATTAGGATTATCGGCAAGGCTCCACTGACGTCTGCAGTATTTATGACTCCATCCGTTGCCCTCGCGCGGAAAATCTATCCATTCGGGATGTCCGAATTCGTTACCCATAAAGGTAAGATATCCCTCTCCGCCGATGGTCGAGGTAACAAGCCTCAGCATTTTGTGAAGCGCTATTCCTCGGTGGATTATCGGGCTTTGATCGTAAAGCTTCATAGACCAATACATCTCGCTATCGCAAAGACGGAACATCACGGTTTTATCTCCGACAAGCGCTTGATCGTGCGACTCTACGTAGCCTATATACTTCTCATGGGGTCTGCGGTTGGAGAGCACCCACCACATATATCCCATATCCCAATTTTCGTCTGCGACGTTTTTGATAAGCTTTATCCAAAGGTCAGGCACGCCCATCGAAAGTCGGTAATCAAAGCCGATGCCGCCTTCCTCTATCGGGATACACATTCCGGGCATTGCCGACATATCCTCGGCAACCGTTAATGCATTGGGGTTAACCTCTCGAATAAGCTCATTTGCAAGCTGAAGATAGGTTATTGCCTCAATATCGGTATTGTGTGAGAAGTAATCGGCATAAGACATAAAGCATACGCCAAGTCCGTGATTATGATATATCATTGACGTTACTCCGTCAAAGCGGAAGCCGTCAAAGTG
>JAZLCC010000152.1:0-5247 GCA_045614065.1 Eubacteriales bacterium
CGATCTTGGAAGAGAGAAGTTCCTTGAGCGTGTTTGGGATTGGAAGCATCAGTACGGAAGCCGCATTATAAGCCAGCTTAAGAAGCTCGGCGCATCCTGCGACTGGTCAAGAGAGCGCTTTACAATGGATGAGGGATGCTCAAAGGCGGTAAGAGAGGTTTTTGTAAATCTTTACGATAAGGGACTTATTTATAGAGGTAACAGAATAATCAACTGGTGTCCTCATTGCATCACGGCTCTTTCCGATGCCGAGGTAGATTATTCCGAGCAGGACGGCTTCTTCTGGCACATCAAGTACCCCATTAAGGGAGAGGATGGCTTTGTTGAGATAGCTACAACACGTCCCGAGACTATGTTCGGTGATACTGCAGTTGCCGTAAACCCCAACGATGATGCAACAAAGCATCTTGTTGGCAAAACTCTTATTCTTCCTATAGTTGGCAGAGAGATTCCCGTTGTTGCCGACGATTACGTTGAGATTGGCTTTGGTACGGGATGTGTAAAGATTACTCCCGCACACGACCCCAACGACTTCCTCGTTGGTCAGCGCCACGGACTTGAGCAGATAAAGGTAATGAACGACGACGCAACTATGAACGCATTTGCGGGCAAGTACGAGGGTATGGATAGATATACCTGCCGTAAGGCACTTATTGCCGATCTTGAGGCGGAGGGATATCTTATAAAGACGGTTCCTCATAAGCACAACGTTGGTTCTTGCTACCGTTGCAAGACTACTGTTGAGCCTATAACCTCAAATCAGTGGTTCGTAAAGATGGAGCCCTTGGCAGAGCCTGCGCTTGAGGTGGTTAAGAACGGTACTGTTAAGTTCGTTCCCGAGCGCTTCAGCAAGACCTATACCAATTGGATGGAAAACGTACACGATTGGTGTATCTCCCGTCAGCTTTGGTGGGGACACCGTATTCCCGCATTCTATTGCGATAGCTGCGGTGAAATGACGGTTTCTAAGGAAGATATAACCGTATGTCCTAAGTGTGGCGGTAACGTTCGTCAGGAGAATGACGTTCTTGACACTTGGTTCTCCTCGGCTCTTTGGCCTTTCTCAACCATGGGTTGGCCCGAGAACACTGCAGAGCTTCAAAAATACTATCCTACGAGTGCGCTCGTTACGGGATACGATATAATCTTCTTCTGGGTTGCGAGAATGATATTCTCGGGACTTGAGCATATGGGCAAGGAACCCTTTAATACCGTATTTATTCACGGTCTTGTTCGTGATGCACAGGGAAGAAAGATGTCTAAATCTCTCGGTAACGGAATAGATCCTCTTGAGGTTATAGATAAGTACGGCGCAGATGCTCTTCGTTACGCTCTTGCAACGGGTAACAGCCCCGGAAATGATATGAGATTCTCGGATGAGAAGATTGAAGCGGCAAGAAACTTTGCAAATAAGCTTTGGAACGCATCTCGTTTCGTTCGTATGAATCTCACTATAGATGAAATCAAGCTTCCCGCAGAGGATAAGCTTGCAAGTGAGGATAAGTGGATACTCAACGAGTTTAATAAGCTTGCGGCATCGGTAACCGAGTCGCTTGATAAGTACGAGGTTGGTATTGCGCTTTCCGAAATCTATGACTTTACTTGGGACGTATTCTGCGATTGGTATATCGAGCTTTGCAAGGCTCGCCTTAACGATAAGGAGAGCGAGGGCAATATCGTTGCGCAGAACGTGCTCGCATTCGTTCTTACAGGCATTTTGAAGCTTCTCCATCCCTTTATGCCTTTCATAACCGAGGAGATTTATCAGGCGCTTCCTCATACCGACGAGAGCATAATGATCTCTAAGTATCCTGCGTTTGATGCATCATTCGTATATGAGAGCGATGCAGAGAAGATGAACAGAGTTATCACTGCAATCAAGGCTATCCGTGCAAGAAGAAACGAAATGAACGTTCCTCCCTCACGCAAGGCAAAGGTATATATTGCAACTAAGTATGCAGAATCCTTTAATGAGAGCACTGCGGTATTCTTCACAAGACTTGCATCGGCATCCGAGGTGGAAATCGGCGAGAGCTTTGACGACGTCCTTTCGGCAGACGATGCCGTAAGAATAGTTACCGACTCTGCAACAGTATTCTTGCCCTTGTCGGATATCGTTGATACCGAGAAGGAGATAGCACGACTTGAAGCAGAGCAGAAGAAGCTTATAGGCGAGATCGAGAGAATAGAGAAGAAGCTTTCTAACGAGGGCTTCGTTGCAAAGGCTCCCGCGGCGGTTGTTGACGGTGAAAAGGCAAAGCTTGCTAAGTACCGTGAAAACCTTGAGGGCGTACTTTCAGCATTGGCAAAGCTTAAGTAATCAAATACTCGATATTTGCGGAGAAACGGCAAAGCCAGACGGTACAACGGAAAATGCCGTTGAGTATATCTATTTTGGCGAGTATCCGCAAACCCTTAAGGCTGATGGCGACGGCGCTTTAAAGGATAAGGTGCTTTTGCTTTCCAAAACGCAGGCATTGGCGCTTGATGCCGATGCTAAGAGAATGAAGAACGCAAGCGATTACGCTATTGAAAACGGCGCTTGGATAAGCACGTCGGATGGCTACTATCGAAACGCAATTTGGCTTCTTCGTTCACCCGCCGAGGACTCTGATAGCTTCGTTTGCTATTGTGATCAGTACGGCGAGGTAAATAATGGCGGAACGCTTTTATCAAGCAATTTCTTCGGCGTATCTCCGGCTATCAAGATAAAGCTTTAAATAAAATTAAAATTAAAATAAAAAAGCCTTCGATTTATATTAAAAGCGAAGGCTTTTTTTGGCGCAAATATTGACAAAATCCTATAAATATATTATAATAATCTTTATAATGAGTTATAATGCCTTATTATGGTTTTATGATAAAAAACAGTTAGAAAACGAGAGGTAATTCAACGCTATGGCAGAGGCATCAAAGGCGCTATCACCGCTTGACGCAAAAAGACAAATTGAATATATGGAGCGAGTTTCTTCTCTTAACGAGAAAAACGCTATAGAGACGGGCATGCGCCGAAAGGTATTCGTTTTAACACTTGGATGTCAACAAAATGAGGCGGATAGCGAGCGACTTTTGGGAATGGCTATCGAGATGGGATATGAGAAGACCGAGATTCCCGACGATGCGTCGCTTATCATAGTTAATACCTGTGCTATTCGCGAGCACGCAGAAAAGAGAGCGCTCTCACTTGTGGGGCAGTACAAGCATATAAAGGCTAAAAATCCCGAGCTTATAATTGTAATCTGCGGCTGTATGGTGGTTCAGGAGCATCGAGTTGAGGACATAAAGCACCGCTACCCATACGTTGATATACTCTTTGGCCCGTCGCTTATACACAAGATGCCCGAGCATATCTACAATAGAATGAGCGGCAGTAAGAGGATTTTCGACCCTGATGATAAGATATACACCTTTGCGGAGGGGCTTCCCGTTTGTCGTGAGAGCAGCTTCAAGGCGTGGGTATCAATTATGTATGGGTGCAATAATTTCTGCTCATACTGTATAGTGCCGTACGTCAGAGGCCGTGAGCGAAGCCGCAAGCGCGAGGACGTTATCAACGAGGTAAGAGAGCTTGTTAGCGAAGGATATAAGGATATAACCTTGCTCGGACAAAACGTAAACTCCTACGGTGTTGATAGTGGATTTGATTATGATTTCGCCGATCTTCTTTCGGATATCGATAAAATAGAGGGAGATTATATGATCCACTTTATGACGAGTCATCCCAAAAACGCATCAAGAAAGCTTATAGACGTTATGGCAGATTCCAAGCACGTTGCAAGACATTTTCATTTGCCGATGCAATCGGGAAGTGATTCGGTGCTTCGAGCTATGAATCGTAGATACGATTTTGAAAAATATATTGGAATACTTGACTATATCCGTGAAAAAATGCCCGAGTGCACGGTGAGCTCGGATATCATAGTTGGATTTCCAACCGAGACCGACGAGGATTTTGAGGATACTCTTAAAGCGCTCGAGCGTGCAAGGTTTGATATGATATATTCCTTCCAGTATTCACCGCGAAAGGGAACTCCCGCCGCAGAAATGGTGCAGATAGAGCAGAGCGTAAAGCAGGAGCGTTTTGATAGAATGCTTGCTCTTCAAAATTCAATTTCGCTCGATAATAATAAAAAAACCGAGGGAAAAACGCTTCGTGTTCTTTGCGAGGGTGAGAGCAAGAATAATACCGATACCTATTTTGGCAGAACCGAGGGCGGAAAGATAGTTTTCTTTGAGCCTTGTCCCGAAAATGTCGGAAAATTTGTAAACGTAAATATAGAGCGAGGAGACACCTTCGCACTTTACGGAAAAATAATTTAAATTTTAAGAAAATCAAGAAAAGAGGATATAAAAATGACAGTTTTTGAACTTGCCGCAGAGCTTGGCAGAGCACTTAAGGATGACGCAAAGCTTGTAAGACTTGCAGACGCAAAGAAGGCGTACGAGGGCGATAAGGTGCTTCAGAAGTATATGGTAGAGTACGAGGTTCAGCAGAAGGCTTTGCAGGTAGAGCTTGTTAAGGAAGAACGCGATACTCTCTTTATCGACGTAATACAAAAGCGCATAGACGAGCTTTATAAGCTTATTATGGAGCATCCGATATTTGTTGAGCTCAACGAGGCGCAGGCAGAGGTTAACGAGCTTATGAATGCCGTAAACAATACTATCTCGTTTGAGATAACGGGCGAGCTTCCCAGCTGCACGCACAATTGCTCGACCTGTGGAGGCGCTTGCGCACATTAACGCAAAATTTATTTTACTAAAAATACAGTAAAGTGAGGATCTTGCTATGACTCCGATGATGGAGCAGTATTTTGAGATAAAAAACAATTATAAGGACTATATAGTTTTTTACCGTCTCGGCGATTTTTATGAGATGTTCTTTGACGATGCTATTCTTGCATCGCGTGAGCTTGAGCTCACCCTTACGGGCAGAGATTGCGGTGAGAGCGAGCGTGCGCCTATGTGCGGCGTTCCTTTCCACAGCTCCGAGGGATATATAGGAACTCTTGTAAGCAAGGGATATAAGGTTGCTATTTGCGAGCAGACCGAGGATCCCGCTCTCGCCAAGGGACTTGTTAAGCGTGAGGTAATACGTGTTGTAACCCCCGGTACGGTTATAGAGAGCAATTTACTTAGCGAAACGAAGAATAACTATCTTTGCTCGATATATATCGGCGAGAACGATTGCGGAGTGGCTTTTGCCGATGTTTCAACGGCTCGTGTTTTTGCAACCGAGTTTTGCGG
>JAZLCC010000153.1:0-15160 GCA_045614065.1 Eubacteriales bacterium
CGGTAAAATCCTTTTCGGATGGGACAACCGTTATTTCGGCCTTGGGAAAATCATTTTTAAGCTCTTCGAGCTTTGCAGAATCAAAATCTCCAACTATAAAATCGGGTGTGTCGCCTAAAAGTTTTGCATTATATGCGCCTATATCTGCCGCAATACAAATATCGTCTGCTTTAGGATGCTCTGTAATGCTTTTAGCTTCAATTGAGCCGCCAACGTATATAAAAGCTCTCATATTATGTATTCTCCTTGGTTTACCACTTCGTTTTTGCTTTGAGAACGTCGTAGAGCTCACAATAGCTCTTATGACGGGATGGGATAATAGCGCCGTCCTTAAGCGCCGAAATTATAGCGCATCCATCCTCTTTGGTGTGTGAACACTTTGTGTATTTACACTGATTTATATACGGACGAAATTCACGCATTGTATAAACGAGATCATCTTTTTCAAAGAAATCAAATCGTTCAAAGTCAAGCATTGAAAATCCCGGGGTGTCTGCGATATATGAAATTTCACCGTTATTTAATTCGACGGGGAATATTTCAACCTTTCGTGTCGTGTGTCTTCCACGCTCTATCTTACGGCTTATCTCCGATGTGGAAAGTGAAAGACTTGGGAAAAGTCTATTCAAAAGCGTTGATTTTCCAATACCGGAAGCGCCTGCAAATGCCGAAAGCCTGTTTTTGAGATTGATTTTTATAAAATCATCGATCGGCGCTATCCCTATATCAGATACGGCACTGAGTACGAAAACTGTGAAACCGCTTTTCTCGTAAATAGCGCGAAGCTCTTCTGCGTAATTTTGATCAAGCTCGCACTTTGTTATAACTATTATAGGCTCAATATCGTTGAATTCTGCAATAGAGATGAGCTTGTCCACGGTTGCAAGGATAGGCTTTGGAGATGCCGCGGCAAGGGTTATAAAAAGATAGTCGAGGTTTGCAAGCGGAGGGCGTATAAGCGCACTTCTGCGATCGCATATATCTTCGATAACGTATTCGGATGATGCTTTATCGTTCGACTCTCTTGCGGGGCTTATTATAACGTTATCACCTGCGAGAGGAGTTAGGTTATTGTGCCTAAAGGAGCCTCGAGCGCGGCAAGGGATAACGCTTCCGGTAAGCTCTCCGTCGGTAACGAGTACCGAGTAAAGTCCGCCTACACCTTGTAAGATTTTTCCTTGTATTTTTTCGGTCATACTGTTTCCTTTCGAAAGGGGTTAGAGACAAATTTAAATGTTTTTATTTACCTTTACTTACCGTGATGGATATTTTGCTCCCCTCGAGCAAGCTTGCACCGACGTCTGCGCTTTGTGCTATGACGGTTCCAATAGGTGCATCAGCGCTTTCGTAAATTACGTTGCCTAAGTTAAATCCATAACGCTTTAGCATTGCTTCTGCGGTAGACTCTGGCTTGCCCAAAAGATTTGGAACAGGTAATAGATTTTGATATTTTCCTTTGCTTACGGTAAGTATCAGTGAGTCGTTTTTCTTGATTTTGCTTCCGGTGGGGATAGACGTTGATATTATTTTGCCTGCCTCAATTGTATCTGAATAGACCTCGGTAATACTTACGTTTATTCCTGCGTTTCGAAGCTCTAATAATACGTTGCGTGCCTTTTGGTTTGAAAGTTCGGGAATTGTTATTTCCTCTGTGGCTTTGCTAACTGTAAGGCTTACCGATATTTTATTTCCAAGCCCGTAGAGCTTACGCTCGGTATTTGATGCGGGGATTTGTGAAATAACGGTTCCTTCGGGCACGTTTGGATTTTCTTTATATTCTATTGAATATTCAAAGAAATCCTTGTTTTTTGAAAGCGTGGTGAGAGCCTCACTCTCTGTAAAACCGACAAGAGACGGGATTTTTATCGTTTGGTATATTCCGCCCGACCTTGAGAAGCTTGTAAAAAATATGATGGTGCCAAAGAGAATAAGCACTAATGATGTTCCGCAAAAGAAACCTAAAAAGGTTAAAGGTGATATTTTAGGGCCTTTTATAGAAGTCTTTTTTCTCTTTTTAGTGTGGTTGAAATCATATTTCTCACCTAAAAAATAATCCTCTTCAAAGCTGCAAAATTTATCGGATTCCGATTCGTATATCTGCATTCCACGATAAATTTCGGGCGGCATAGAGCTGATAGTTGGCTCTACGTTAACTTCTTGAGTGTTGCTTTTCTTGAAAAAATCGAAATTCATTGCTCTCTCCATAAGTATATAAATATGTAGAGAGCGCAGGCTTTAGGATTTTTCTCTGCGAAGCTGACCGCAGGATGCGTTTATATCGGAGCCTAATCTGCGTCGTATCGTTGCTCGGATCCCTTTGCGCTCAAGCGTTGCGGCAAATTTTTGAACCGCCGCCTTGTCCGATGCGGAAAATTCGGTTTCTGCAACGGGATTCACAGGGATGAGATTTACGTGTATAGGAAATGGCTCGTTACTGCGTTTGGGGCGGAGCTTGCGATTTAAAAGTTCTGCAAGCTCAAGCGCCGATGCCTCGGAGTCATTTTTTCTTGCAATAAGAGTGTATTCAAATGATATTCTGCGCTTTGTTGTATCGTAATATCTGTAGCACGCATCAAGAAGAGCATCAATGTTCCATTTCTTGTTGATGGGCATAATAGAGCTTCTTGTTTCATCATTAGATGCGTGAAGCGATATTGAAAGAGTTATAGGGAAGGACTCCTTTGCAAGAGCGTCTATTTTGTCAACTATTCCGCAGGTGGAAAGCGATATATGGCGATATCCGATATTAAGTCCGTCCTCGTTTCCGACAAGCTTTAAAAATCTAATTACGTTCGCGTAATTATCAAGGGGTTCGCCTATACCCATCATAACGATATTTGATATGCGCTCGCCTATATCGTTTTGTGCCGATAGTATTTGTCCAAGTATTTCAGATGCGGCGAGATCACGAATCTTACCGCCAATGGTAGAGGCACAAAAGGCGCATCCCATTCGGCAACCTACCTGTGATGAAACACAAATAGTGTTACCGTGCTTGTATTTCATAACGACACTCTCAATGGTATTTCCGTCGGCAAGCTCGAAAAGATATTTTACTGTGCCGTCTATAGCGGAAACAAGCTTTAAACGAATTTTGGGAAGAGAGAAAAAAGCTACGTCTGCAAGCTTCCGCTTGGTTTCTTTTCCGATGTTGGTTATTTCGTCGGGCGATATGCCCTTATGTATTTGCGAAAAAATCTGCTTTGCACGGTACTTAGGTTCACCTATTGAGAGAATAAGCTCGGTGAGCTCCTCAGGATAAAGCGAAAGAAGATCTGCTTTGTTTGTGTTATTCATTTTTACCTTTTAAAAATTCCTTTTTAGTTTAGCTATGAAAAAGCCGTCGGTATCGTGTACATGTGGCAAAAGAGTTATCATTCCGTTTTCTGCATAAACATTGCCAACACGCCAAGGTTCAAGTGAAAACTCGCTATGGCGTAAAAGAAAATTATTAATGTTATTTTCATTTTCTTCGGGTAAAATTGTGCAGGTGGAATATATAAGCGTACCGCCTACCTTTAAATATTTGCAAGCGTTTTCGAGAATATCGGATTGTATCTTGGGTAGGGATATCGATTCCTCAGGGGATTTATAGCGAAGCTCCGGCTTTTTTGCAAGTACTCCGAATCCCGAGCAGGGAACGTCGCATATAATGCGATCTGCCTTGCCGAAAAGCTCATTAATGGGCTTTCTTCCGTCCTGAGCTAAAGTGCTGATAACATCTATTTTTAAGCGCTTTGCGCTACTTGTAACAAGCGAGAGCTTGTTTTCGTGTAGATCAAACGCCATAATTTTGCCGTTATTTTTCATATTTATTGCCGCACCAAAGCTTTTTGAGCCCGGGCAGGCACATATATCCATAACAAAATCACCTTCGCACGCATCAAGCGCCTCTACGCATATTTGAGATGCTTCATCTTGAACAAAGAAAAGTCCGTCGTTAAATCCGTAAAGCTCACGTACTGAGCCGTGAACTAAAATTCCGTATGGCGCATTCTTCGTAGGAATGGCATTAGGAATTTCCTTTATCATTGCCTCTTTATCGGTGAGCAGAGTGTTTATGCGTAAGGTTGTTGGTGTTGAATTGTTAATAGCGGATAACAGATCTTTAGTTTCGTTATCGCCGAATATCGAAATGAATTTCTTTACTAAAGGCGCAGCAACGGAATAGCACACCGATAAATATTCTACGGTATCGCTTTTGCTCGGTAGAGCAAGATCCCCTCTGCGAAGATAGGAACGAAGCAGAGCGTTCACGAATCCTGAGCTTTTTTTAGGCGCAAGCGAAACCGATTCATTGATAGCTGCATGGTTTGGTATTCTTGTTAAATATATGAGCTGATAAAGTCCTATTCGTAATGCGATAAGAGCTTTTACATCTATCTCCTCTATAGGACGGTTTGAAAGCGATTTTATTTGATAGTCGAGCGTGATGCGCCTTTCGGTAACGCCGTAAAATATTGCAGAAACAAGATTTTTATCAGAGGTTGAAAGCTCGCTCTTTTGTAAGGCGTTATCAAGAGCGATGTTTGAGTATTGCTTTGATGCTTCTGCTTTTAATAAAAGGTTAAACGCGAGTTCTCTTGCGGTCATGTTTATTATCTCCTGTTACTTCTGCCGTTCACCAAGATAAGCAAGCGGAGCAGAGTGAGAAGCGACGTAAGAAGTGCCGCAACGTAAGTCATAGCGGCTGCTGAAAGAACCTTTTTTGAAGCCTTAAGCTCGTCTTCATTGAGTATTCCTGAAGATGAGAGTACCTTTAAGGCTCTGCTTGAAGCATCAAATTCAACAGGAAGAGTAACAAGCTGAAATATTGCAACCAAAGAATAAAGAGCGATGCCAAGTATAGTCAAATAAGGTGATGCCATTATAAGACCGATAAAGAAGAGCGGCATAGAGAGCATAGAGCCTATGTTGGTAACCTTTATAAGACTTGCTCTTACGTTTATCGGTGCATAATTCTTTGCATATTGAATTGCGTGTCCCGCCTCGTGTGCGGCAACTCCGATAGCTGCCGGAGAAGTAGCGTGGTATACTGCTTCAGAGAGACGAATTACGTTTGCGCGGGGATCATAGTGGTCGGTAAGCTCTCCGCGAATTTGCTCGATCTTAACGTGAGAAAGACCATTGGCATCAAGAATTCTTCTTGCGGCTCCATAGCCCGAGAGACCTCTTGCTGTTGTTAATTTAGAATATTTTTTGAACGTTGAACTGACCTTAATTTGAGCCCATAAGGATATAAAAAATCCAGGGAGTATCAAAAGTATGGTCCAGTCGAACTCAAATAAATGGAAAATCATAATCTACCTCGTAATGGATTAGATAAGCTTATCACCGAGTGAAATGTTTCTGCCACGAATAAAATCGGATGCGCTCATTCTTGATTTTCCCTCGGGAAGCACACGGCAAAGATGGATAGAGCCTTTACCGCAAGCAACCTCGATGCTTCCGTTTATAGAAATCACCTCGCCGAAATTTTCATGTACAGTATCGTTATCTGAAATTTTGGATTCAATTACCTTTAATAATTTTCCATTGGGAGTGTGAGTAAAGCTTAACGGGAAAGGAGAAAGACCTCTTATCTGATTGTGTATAGTTTGTGCATCCTTAGAAAAATCTATAAGGCAATCTTCCTTGGTAATCTTTTTTGCGTAAGTAGAAAGTGAATCGTCTTGAGGAGTGCGAGTTGCACTTTGGCTCTCAAGCATTGGTATTATTTCGGTGAGCATTTCTGCACCGAGAATACCAAGCCCGTCGTGGATATCCTCAAAATTATCGTTCTCTTTTATTGTAAGCTCTCTTTTGAGAAGCATATCTCCGGTGTCGAGTCCTTCCGCCATATACATTATGGTAATACCCGTTTTGCTTTTTCCGTCAATTATGGCTCTTTGCATAGGAGCGGCACCACGGTATTCGGGAAGAAGAGAGCCGTGAACGTTGATGCACCCGTATTTAGGAAAATCAATAACGTTTTTAGGAAGTATCTTTCCGTATGCGACAACCGCAATAAGATCGGGGGAGAGCTTTTCGAGAAGATCTGCAAACGCCTCGTCCTTCAAGGTTTCTGGTTGATATACGTCAAGACCCGCTTCAAGCGCGAATGATTTAACTGGGGGTGGAAGAAGAGCATAGCCTCTTCCTTTGGGTTTGTCGGGTTGAGTAATAACTCCGCATATTTCGTTATTTGAATTTTTTGTGTATTCAAAAAGTGCTTTAAGTGAGAAGACCGCAAAATCGGGAGTTCCCATAAAAAGAATTTTCATTATATATCTCCGTACGTTATATCGTTTCTAATTTTGTAGCTATATCAACGTAAAGCTTTCCATCGAGATGGTCAATTTCGTGGCAGAGCGCCTTCGCAAGAAGTCCGGAGCCGGTTACCTCGATGTTTTCACCACGGCGGTTGAGAGCACGAACGGTTACGTGCATAGGGCGAACGGTAAGACCGAATTTACCGGGTACCGAAAGGCAACCCTCCTCGCCACTTTGTTCGCCTGCAAAAGCTATTATTTTGGGGTTGATAAGCTCAAAAAGTCCTTCTTCGGGAGTTTCTATAACTACTATTCTGCGCAAAACGCCTACCTGAGGTGCGGCGAGTCCTACGCCATCTGCGGCGTGCATAGTCTCTATCATATCATCGAGAAGCTGAAGTGTTCTCTGGGTTATTTTTTCAACAGGGCGGCAAACCGTACGAAGCACGGGATCGCCTATCTTTACTATTTTCAATTTTGCCATAAATAATACTCCTAATGTAAGTAAATTTTAAAGATTTGATGGATTAAAGTCAATCGAGACGTTCACATGCTTTAGATTGAGCTTTGCAAGATCCTTGATAAGCGTTGTAAAAAGCTCACGGGAGCGCTTGTTAAGACGGCACTTTATAACCGTTCTTATTCGGTATTTGTTTTCTACCTTGTAAACAGGTGCCTCAAAAGGGCCGAATACAACGAGTGGAACGTCGGAAAATTTGTTTTTTGAAAGTTCTGAAAGCTTGTTTATAAGTACCTTTGAGGTTTTTTGAAGCTCCAATTCGAGTGTAGAGGAAAGAGCGATTACCGCTATATCACAGAATGGGGGGAAGCAAAGCTCCTTTCGAAGCGCAATCTCTCTATTGTAAAATTCCTCATAGTTTTGCTCGCAGGCGAGCTTGATACATTCGTGATATGGGTTAGAGGTTTGTATTATTGCCTCACCCTCACGCTCTGCGCGCCCTGCGCGCCCTATTACCTGTGTGAGCATTGCAAACGTGCGCTCGGACGCTCTGAAATCATCGAGATATAAAGCCGCATCTGCTGATAAAACGCCAACAAGCGTAACGGCAGGGAAGTCGTGCCCCTTTGTTACCATTTGTGTTCCTAAAAGAACGTCAGCCTCTCTTGCGCGGAATTGCCCCAAAAGCTTTTCATAGGCGCTTTTTGTGGTGGTTGTATCTGTGTCCATTCGAATTATCCTTGAAAGAGGAAGAAGAGAGGTGAGCTCTTGCTCAACACGTTGGGTTCCGTATCCCATTTTAGAAAGATGATCTCCGCCACACTCGGGGCATACCATGGGTAAGGGAATTCTTTTTCCGCACCAATGGCAACGTAGCTCGCCCGTGTTATATGCCTTTCCATACGTGTGGTAAGTCATAGATACACTGCAAGTAGGGCAAGATATTGCGCTTCCGCAGGATTGACAGCTTATAAAATTATTGTAGCCTCTGCGATTGAGGAAAAGTATGGACTGATTACCGCTTTTTATATTATCAACGAGTCTTTCACAAAGAAGATTTCCAATTGGGGAGTTGAATCCACCTGCCTCAGCCTTTCGCATATCAACGACTGTAACTTTTGGAAGCTGAGCTTTCCCATAACGCTTTGTAAGCTTTATTAACGTGTATTTACCTTCGACCGCTTTGGTGTAGCTCTCAAATGACGGAGTTGCCGAGGCAAGCATCATAAGCGCCTTTGAATGTGCGCATCTAAAGCGCGCTACGTCGCGAGTGTGGTACTTTGGATTTTGATCGGATTTATAGGTGTGCTCTTGCTCTTCATCTATAACTATAAGTCCAAGATGTGAGAGCGGAGCAAATACGGCGGAGCGGGTACCTATAACTATATCTGCGCCTCCCGATTTTATTCTTCGGAACGTGTCGAGGCGTTCACCTGCAGAAAGTCCTGAGTGAATTATTGCAACTCTTTCGCCGTATCTTGAGCAGAATATGCCAAGGGTTTGCGGGGTAAGGGAAATTTCGGGAAGGAGAACTATGACTTGTCTCCCTTTTCCGATAACGTGGTCAATGGTTTTAAGCATTACCGACGTTTTTCCGCTTCCTGTAATACCGTAGAGAAGAGCCGCCTTAGGTTCTCCAGTGTCGGATAAGCGTTTTAGGGTTTCAAAGACAGAGGATTGCTCGTCATTAAGTATTATAGGTGCTGATGCGTTTTTGTTAATTGCAGGTGTTATCCTTGCTATGCCTCTGTCAAGCTCACGAACCTCGCGCTTTAGTATACCTTTATCCACAAGAGCTTTGAAATGTGAGTAAGTAGCATTAAACTTTTCGTTGAGAACCTCTCTTGCAACCTCGGTGTTTTCCTTTAGTGAAAGAAAGTAATCGATAACGTTTATTTGCGTTTTAGAACGAATGCGATAGAATTTGTCGGTTCTATCAATTATCGATTGCGCATCCTCGCGTGATATTATGAGTGTATAATAGCTTTCATATCTTACGTGCGGATCGTGGATTTCATAATCCTTATACGCTACTCCGCTATCAAAAAGCTCGTTAAAAAGATATTCGGCAGACTTGCTGTATTTTGCCTCAAGCTCATACATTGTTGTTTTGCCTTTTTTTTGGATTTTTTCTGCAATAAAATGCGCCGCGGGACTTAATACGTCTTTGGGGATTTTTTTGGATGCGAATTCTTCGGATATTTTTATTATCTCGTGGGGATCGGTAAGTGCAGCTGAAGGCATCATTACCTTGATTGCATCGCCAACAGAGCAGAGAGTTTGTTCCTTTAAAAAAAGGCAGAGCTTAAGCATCTCCTGCGACAATGACAAGCGTTTATCACAAATAGACAATATAGGCTTGCATTTAACGGTATCACTGTCGGGAAAATCTTTAAGGGAGATTACCAAAGCAATCTCCCTCTTGTTTGCATTTCCGAAGGGAACGGCAACAAAGTCGCCCTCGCGAAGTGATTTGCGAAGATCGGGCGGCACAAAATAGTCGTAGGTGTTATCAATATGAAAAGGATTCTTCAATATATGAAGACCCGCATATTCAGACATACAACTCGCCTCCGTTCCTTTTGAAATTTATTTTTAAAATATGAATTACTCTGCAGCCTCGGTAGCTTCAACCGCTACGGCTTCGGTGATTTTTTCTGCCTCGGTGCGAACTATCTGATATTCGCCGTTGTGGATCTTTGTAATAGCGTTCTTTACAGCCTTTTCATCACGATATTCCTTGTTTATCATATTGATAAGGCTACGCTCGGTCTCTTTGTTTCCGCCTGCAGCTTCTTCAGCGGCGGTTTTCTGAGAAACGTACTCGTCAGTTATGATACGAGCGCACTTTGCGGTGGCAAGAGCAAGCTCATAGCGATTGAATTCGTCCTTCGTAAGTTCTGTAATGGTTGGGTAAAGCATAGATTTCTCCTTCAAAATGTGTTTTATGTTAATTTTATTTTTTTCGATTTAAAAAATGATTGGTAAGACTATTATTGAAAATATTTTTCAGCAACGTCTCGGTTTCTCTTGATTGATGCTTGCTCTGCTTCAACGATTGAGAGTATCTTGTTTGCGGTTTCAACGGTTTTTCCGTCGTAATTGTAGACTATATAATCATATCCTTGGGCAATAACAAGCTCTTCTTCGGCTCTTTTGAGTCTTGCTCGTATTTTTTCCTCGGTTTCGGTTCCTCTTCCGCGAAGTCTTTGCTCTTGAATTGCGAAGGAGGGGGGGAGAAGGAAAATGAGAATAGCCTCGGGGTATTTCTTCTTTACGTGACTAGCTCCGTCTACCTCAATTTCAAGGATAAGGTTTTTTCCGGTCTGCAAGATTTCTTCGGCTTCCTTTCTTGGTGTACCGTAGTAATTCCCGCAATATTTGGTGTATTCAAGCATGGCGTCGTTTTCTATTCGAGAAAGAAAGTCTTCTTTCGTAATAAAATGGTAGTTAACGCCGTTTACTTCGCCGGGCCTTGGGGCTCTCGTTGTTGCGGAAACAGAGAGAACGAAATCGTCGTTTTTCAAAAGGTGTGAGCAAACGGTGCCTTTTCCGCTTCCTGCCGGTCCTGAAATAATTAAAATCAATCCTTTTTGCATGGCCTTATGTTATTCCTCAACTTCCTCTTCGGTATCGTTTTCGCTATCAAGTCTATTTGCGATGGTTTCCGACTGTATTGCACTGAATATAACGTGTCCGCTATCCGTGATTATAACGGCTCGTGTACGTCTTCCGCAAGAAACGTCGATAACACGTCCTTCGGTCTTTGCGTCTTGCATAAGTCTTTTTATAGGGGCGGATTCAGGGCTGACTATTGTAACTATCCTATCTGCCGCTACCATGTTTCCAAAGCCAATGTTGATAAATTTCATATTTTTCTCCTATGGATATAAAAGGGTAGTGCGTTATTCTATGTTTTGTATCTGCTCACGTATCTTTTCAAGCTCACATTTAACGTCAACAACTATTCTTGCAATGTTAGCGTTTTGACACTTTGAACCGATAGTGTTTGTTTCGCGATTCATTTCCTGAAGCAGAAAATCAAGCTTTCTTCCCGCAGGCTCGTTTGAAGAGAGAATATCTTCAAAAGCAACAAAATGTGAACGCAAGCGGACAAGCTCCTCGTCGATTGCTATCTTATCTGCAAATATAGCACATTCGGTGAGTATTCGGTTTTCATCAAATACGAGTTTATTATCCGAGAGCATTTCACGAAGACGCGCTTCGAGCTTCTGCTTGTATCCGTTAACGTCGGAAATAGAAATGGTTTCAATCTTGTTAACGAGTGCTGAAATTCCGTTTACCTTTGATTTAATGTCTGCTTCAATATTGTTTCCTTCACGAACTCTACCATCGATGAATTTTTGTAATGCTTCATCGAGCACAACACGCACGTCGCTCCATTCCTTTTCAAGATCGTCATCGGACTTTTTAATAACGAATATGTCGCGATTTTGCGCAACCTGCATAACACTGATATCGTTCTTGAGCGAATATTTTTTTGAAAGCTCGTTGAGTGCGGAAATATATGCTGTAGCATAACCCTCATCCACCGTTATATCGGGAATGGGCGAGTCTAAAACGTCAATACCGATGTAAACGTCTACCTTTCCTCTTGCAACCGATTTTGATTGGAGATAAGGCTTGATCTTTTCCTCAAGATAAGAAAAAGAGCGGGGAAGTTTTACCGAGCAATCGAAGAAGCGATTGTTTACCGAGCGGATTTCAACCGTAATATCTTTTCCGCCAACAGAGCTTCTTGCTCTACCAAAGGCGGTCATACTTTTTATCATAGCAAAAGTCCCTTCAAAAAGATAAATTATAAATATTCATACGGATATATTATAAACTTTTTTCTTGTTTTTGTCAACGAATTTTTAAATTTTGGGGACTTTTTTACAATAAATATATTATATAGACACTATTTTATAGCAAAAAAGACGAGCCTATTCGAAAAAAATGAGAAAAATTAAGAAAAATCAAAAAAGTACTTGAAAATTTGCGAAAAATGCGTTATAATATTTTTGTATGTAATACCAGACTTAATTTTTGGAGGTAAATAAAATTATGGTAGTAGCAGGCGATTTTAAAAATGGAATTACGTTCGATATGGACGGCGCGGTTTTTCAGGTTGTTGAATTTCAGCATGTAAAGCCCGGTAAAGGTGCGGCGTTCGTACGTACGAAGATCAAAAACGTTATCACCGGCGCTGTAATCGAAAGAACTTTCAGCCCTACTGATAAATTTGAAAACGCTTACATTGAAAGAAAAGAAATGCAGTACTCCTACAACGATGGAGATCTCTATTACTTCATGGATATGGAGACTTTCGATATGCTTCCTCTTAACAGCGATAAGCTTCCCGATAGCTTTAAGTTTGTTAAGGAAGAGATGATGTGCAAGATAATTTCTTACAAGGGTAACGTATTCGGCGTAGAGCCCCCCACGTTCGTTGAGCTTGCAGTTACTCAGACCGACCCCGGTTTTGCAGGTAACACCGCAACCAACACCTTGAAGCCCGCAACTCTCGAGACCGGAGCAGTTATTAAGGTTCCGTTGTTTATCAGCGAGGGTGAGGTTCTTAAGATAGACACCAGAACCGGCGAGTATCTTTCCAGAGCGTAATTTTTTAAGGAGGATTAGAACAATGACTCTTAGCGAAAAGGCAGCTTATATCCAGGGACTTGCAGATGGTCTCGATCTTGATGAAACCACTAAAGAGGGCAAGCTTATTGCGGCCCTTATAGATCTTATCGGTGAGATGACCGATGCTATCAACGCACTCGAGGAGGACGTTGATACTCTTAATGATTACATTGAGGAGATCGACGAGGATCTCGGCGCAGTAGAAGAAATCGTTTACGAGGAAGGCGGATGCAGCTGTGGCTGTGGATGCGACTGCGATTGTGATTGTGATTGCGATTGTGATTGTGGATGCAATTGCGGATGTGATTGCGATTGCGATTGCGATTATGATGATGACGATGAGGAGTGGGATGACGATGAATACGTTGAAGAGGACTACTTTGAGGTAGAGTGCCCCTCTTGCGGCGAAACTATTTGCTTTGACGGCAGCATCGATCCCGAAGAGCTTGCTTGCCCCGCATGTGGCGAGAAGTTCGAATGCTTGGTTTCTGAGGAAGACCTCAAGGCTCTTGACGAGGAATAATAGCACGATATAACCCAAAAAGGGACGCAAGAAAGAACGCTTGCGTCCCTTTTAAAGGGATATTGAAAAAAGATTGGAATTTTGTCAAAAAAATATAAAAAAGCTATTGACATAAGCCCTCAAAGGTGGTATAATGGATATACCTCTGCGAGTAGGCTTTTTTCTTGTGCAACAGTTTGCGCCATGGCCGAAAGGCACTGTTGTGCGCTACTTGGTGAGGGAGGTACACAGACCGTTGCTTTAAACACGTTTTGATGCGTCGGATAAGTGTTCGGTCAAATATTTTGAAAATGGAGGTGCCGCAAAAATGGCTAATGATGCAAGAGTGAAGATTACTTTGGTATGCACTGAGTGCAAGCAGAGAAATTACGACACGAAGAAAAACAAAAAGAATGATCCTGACAGATTAGAGCTCAATAAGTACTGCAGGTTCTGCCGCAAGCACACTCTTCATAAAGAATCTAAGTAATTCGGGAGGGGTTAAGATGGCAGAGAACGAAAAGAAATCCGCTGAAATCGAAACCGAAAGCGCAAAGAAGGCAAAACCCGAAAAGGCTAAGAAGGAAAAGAAGAAGGGTAAAGTTCGCAACGCTTGGAAAGGTTTCAAGAGCGAAGTAAAGAAGGTAGTTTGGCCTAATGGAAAGCAGGTTCTCAAGGGAACTGCGGTTGTTCTTTTGATTGTTGCAATTGGTATTTTGGTTTTGGGAGGACTCGACTGGACCTTTAATAAGGGCATGGAAGGACTCATAGATCTTTTTAAAGATACCTTTAGCAAGTAAGAGGACATAAAAATGAGTGATATCAATGAAATGAATGTCGGCGTGAGATGGTATGTGGCGCACACCTATTCCGGCTATGAAAACAAGGTAAAGGCAAGCCTTGAGAAGATCGTGGAGAACCGTGGACTTGGACATCTCATCTTCGATATCAAGATCCCTGTTGAAACTATCGTTGAACAGAACGGTGAAGAGGTAAAGGAAAAAGAATCAAAGCTTTTCCCTTGCTACGTTCTTGTTAAGATGATAATGACAGAGGAGAGCTGGCACGCGGTAAGAAATATTACCGGCGTTACGGGATTTGTTGGTCCCGGATCGCGTCCTACGCCTCTTTCACAAGAGGAAGTTGACGCTCTCAATATTGAGACGAAGAGAGTAGAGCTTAAGTTTAAGGTGGGAGATAACGTTCTTATCACAAGCGGAGGCTTCGAAAATTGCACGGGTACTGTTCAGGCTGTATCCGACGATCTTAAAACAGTTACGGTACTCGTTAACAGAGGCCGCCGTAATATGCCTGTAAACTTTGACGCAAGCGCAATTAAGCTTGCATAACAGTGATTTTTTAATCACAGTGGGAGGGAGAAAAATTTTTGAATTCTCCCGCAAATTCACCACATTGGAGGTATTTTAATTATGGCAAAGAAAGTAATGGGCTATATCAAATTGCAGTTGCCCGCCGGAAAGGCAACTCCTCAGCCCCCTGTAGGTCCGGCTCTTGGTCAGTACGGTGTAGCTATTCCTGTATTTACCAAGGAATTTAACGAAAGAACTAAGAACGACATGGGTCTTATCATTCCCGTAGTTATTACGGTATATGCTGACCGTTCGTTCACCTTTATAACCAAGACTCCCCCTGCTCCCGTTCTTATAAAGAAGGCAGTTGGAATTGAGTCCGGTTCTGCAAAGCCCAACAAGACCAAGGTTGCGAAGCTCACTAAGGAGCAGGTTCGCAAGATCGCAGAAACCAAGATGCCCGATCTTAACGCAGCAAGTATCGAGACCGCTATGAGCATGGTTGCAGGTACTGCACGTAGCATGGGCGTAGAAGTTGAAGACTAAGGAGGATGTTGAAAATGGGAAAGAAATATATTGACAGCGCAAAGCTCATAGATAAGTCTAAGTCCTATGATCCTTCTGAGGCATTGGATCTTGTTTGCAAGACTTCTAAGGCAAAGTTCGATGAAACTATCGAAATTCATATTCGTCTCGGTGTTGACTCTCGTCACGCAGATCAGCAGGTTAGAGGCGCAGTTGTTCTTCCTAACGGAACAGGTAAGAGCGTAAAGGTTCTCGTATTCGCTAAGGGCGATAAGGTTCAGGCAGCTCTTGACGCAGGCGCAGAGTACGCAGGCGGCGCAGAGTACGCTGATAAGATCGTTCAGGAGAACTGGTTTGATTTCGACGTAGTTATCGCAAGCCCTGATATGATGGGTGTTATCGGTAAGCTCGGTAAGGTTCTCGGTCCTAAGGGACTTATGCCTTCTCCTAAGGCAGGAACTGTAAC
>JAZLCC010000154.1:0-7152 GCA_045614065.1 Eubacteriales bacterium
TGATACTCAGTGCCGTCAATGCTGAATTTTCCGCCGCCTATGCGGTTTGCCCATCTACCGATGAGAGCTCCCTGACAGCTTCCGGGAGCGTCGATATAATTTTGAAGATTATCAAATCCGCCGATAATATCGGTAAAATTACCATTTTTATCGGGAACCCAAAGCTCGGTAACAGTACCGCCGTAGGTCATTACCTTCATCTTCATTCCGTTTTTGTTTTTAAGTGTATAGCGATAAACCTCGGTACCGTCCGAGAGCTTACCGAAAAGCTTTTTAGTAATGCTCATTGTTTTATGCTCCTTTGATCAACTATCGTATCCGTTAGGATTCTTTACCTGCCAATTATAAGAATCGCGGCACATATCCTCTATATTGTTTTCTGCTCTCCAGCCAAGAACAGTGTACGCCTTGGTGGGATTTGCATAGCACTCGTCGATATCACCGGGACGTCTGGGAGCTATCTTATAGTTTATCTTTATTCCCGTTGCGCTTTCGTAAGCCTTAACGATATCGAGAACCGAATATCCAACACCCGTACCAACGTTAAAGTGCTCAACGCCTGTAACGGTCTCTGCTCTCTCAATTGCCTTAAGATGCGCCTTTGCAAGGTCAACTACGTGAATGTAGTCGCGAACGCCCGTGCCGTCGTGGGTCTTATAATCGTCTCCAAATACCGAGAGACACTCACGTCTGCCCGACGCTACCTGAGTGATGTAAGGAAGAAGATTGTTAGGTATTCCCTGAGGATCCTCACCGATAAGTCCGCTCTTATGAGCTCCGATAGGATTGAAGTAACGAAGAATAGATACGCTCCACTCGTTATCAGCCTTATGAAGATCGCTGAGTATTCTCTCTATCATAAGCTTGGTCTCACCATAAGGGTTGGTGGTGGAAAGCGGGAAATCCTCGGTTATCGGTACGCTTGCGGGGTTACCGTAAACCGTTGCCGAAGAGCTGAAAACTATGCGCTTTGCGCCATGCTTCTGCATAATATCGCAGAGATTGAGAGTACCCGTAATGTTGTTGTGATAGTAGTACAAGGGCTTAAGGCAGGATTCGCCTACCGCTTTAAGTCCCGCAAAGTGAATGCAGCTATCAATATCGTTTTCCTCGAAAACCTTATTGAGCGCATCGTAATCAAGAAGATCTACCTGATAGAACTTGAAGTCCTTACCCGTGATCTTGCGAACTCTTTCAAGAGCCTCAGGCTTACTGTTAAGGAAGTTATCCACAACAACAAGCTCTCTGCCCGCTTCCAAGAATTCAACCATAGTATGCGAGCCTATGTAACCTGCTCCGCCAGTGATCAAAATAGCCATTTTTAATACCCCTTTTTATTTAATTCAAATTTTAAATATCAACCGTTAAGCTTTTTCGGATATACACCGTTTGCCTTAAGAGCTGCTATGCTCTCAACAACGAATGGCTTATCCTCCTTGTAGGTAACGCCGTACCAAGAATCCTTGGATGCGTAGACCTTTACCTCGCACTCGCCGTTTGTGAGCATATCGCATACTGCAAACGGGAGATAATACTCACACTTAAGCTCATCTGCGTGCTTTTCCAAAAGAAAGCTCTTAAAGCCATTTGAGAGCTTTTCGAATATATCGGGAGTGAATCCCCAGCAATTCATTGAAGCAACGCTTTCAAGAGGCATATACGCCGTAGAATCGCCATTCTTATACGCCGCAACCTCCCCCTCTCTGCGAATCTCTCCACGCTCCTCAACCGAGGTGAGCAAGGAATTATCGTCAACAACACAAATTCCTCTCGAAACCGTGCCGTTCTCGGTAAGCGTGTTTTCAAGAACGTAGCCTACCATTGCATACTTATATTTTGCATCGGCTTCAAGCGAAGCAAAATGATCGAAAAGCATTTTATACGCGCTTCTACCGTAAAAATCGTCGGAATTTATAACCATGAAGGGCTCTTTAACAAGCTCTCTTGCCGCAAGCAACGCGTGTGCCGTGCCCCAAGGCTTTACTCTGCCCTCGGGAACGCTTGCGCCCTCGGGAATATCCGAAAGCTCCTGAAATGCGTATTCAACCTTAATTCTATCATCAAATCTCTTTCCGATAGTATCTCTGAAAAGCTCAAGATTTTCACGCTTGATAACAAAAACCACCTTATCAAATCCTGCCGAGATAGCATCGTAAACCGAAAAATCAATTATAAATTCTCCCTCTGCTGAGATGGGGTCTATCTGCTTAAGACCGCCGTAGCGCGAGCCCATGCCCGCCGCAAGAATAACGAGTGTCATATTCTCTCCTTAATATAGCCCAAAAGCAGGCATTATTATTAACTTATATTATACTATACCTATATAAAAATTAAAATATATTTTTATCTTTTTTAACACTTTGTTTACATCTTGAAGCCCGCTTTGAATGTCATTTTTTACCTTTTGCGCTCAATTTTCTTTTGTGAATATCACCGCTTTAATTTTGCAATACTCATTTTAACGAATTTTAAAAGGAGCCTAAGATGTATTACAACAAAGTGGAAATTTGCGGTGTTAACACTTCAACTCTAAAGGTTTTGACAGAGGAAGAAAAGCGTTCGCTTTTAAAGCGAGCAAAGGCGGGAGATGACTCTGCTCGGCAGGAGCTTATTTACGGAAATCTTCGTCTTGTTCTCAGCATAGTTCAAAGATTTTCCAACCGAAAGGAAAGCCTTGACGATCTTTTTCAGGTTGGCTGCATAGGACTTTGCAAGGCGGTGGACAACTTTAATATAGAGCTTGACGTAAAATTTTCGACCTACGCAGTTCCTATGATAATCGGCGAGATCCGCCGTTATCTGAGAGATAATAATTCTATACGAATAAGCCGCTCGGTGCGAGACCTTGCCTACAAGGCACTTCAAGCACGCGAGGAGCTCACCAAGGAAAAATCCGAGGAGCCAACCGTTGAGGAGATTGCAAAGCGTCTTGGCGAAAAAAAGGAGACCGTGGTAGCGGCGCTTGAGGCTATCGTAGAGCCTATCTCGCTTTACGAGCCTATATTTACCGAGGGTGGTGATTCAATCTACGTTCTTGACCAAATAAGCGACTCCTCAAGCTCAGACGAGATATGGCTTGAAAACATCGTATTGCGAGAGGCAATAAAAAGACTTTCCGAGCGCGAGCGAAAAATAATATATATGCGTTACTATATGAACAAGACGCAAATGGAGATAGCCTCGGAGATAGGGATATCGCAAGCGCAGGTTTCAAGACTCGAAAAAGCGGCGCTTAAGCAAATGAAAACGCAAATATAAAAATTCTTGTCATATTTGTCCTTTTGTGCCAATATACTTTAGTATAAAAGCTACGGAGGTCAAATTTATGAAAAATATTTATCTGCCCGAGGGGAGTCTTATCGGCACTCCCGAAAACGAGGAATATCTTTCCTCTATTGCGGGACTTGAACGCGCATTTCTCGAGGGCAAAATCTTAGAATCAACCGTTTTATTTTGCGATTCTTCATTTCGTTTGCATATAGATCTTAACGGAATGCTCGGAATTATGGATAAGGAAGAAGCCATCTTTTGCAGATACGGCGAAAGCGCAAAGGATATCGCCATCATAACACGGGTAGGAAAGCCTATTGCCTTTAAGGTTATAGGCTTTCGGTATGAAAACGGCGCTAAGGTTGCCGTTCTTTCAAGAAAAAGAGCGCAAGAGGAATGTCAAAGCGTCTATCTCTCCTCTCTTTCAACAGGTGATATTCTAAAAGCCAAGGTTACGCATCTTGAAAGCTTTGGAGCGTTTGTTGACGTGGGATGCGGTCTTTCCTCGTTGCTAACCGTCGATAGTATCTCTGTATCGCGAATAGCTCACCCACGCGACAGACTTTTTGTTGGCGAGGAGATTTTTGTAGTTATAAAGAGCCGTGATGCCGAGAGTGAAAGACTCTTTGTCAGTATGAAGGAGCTTCTTGGTACTTGGGAGGAAAACGCAAACGAGTTTGAGGTGGGGCAGACGGTGCTCGGCATTGTTCGAAGCATTGAGGATTACGGCGTATTCGTTGAGCTTGCGCCTAATCTTGCGGGGCTTGCAGAGCTTCGCCCCGAGAGCCGTGATGCCGATATTGCAAAGGTCGGCGCACACGTTGCCGTCTACATAAAAAGCATTCTGCCCGACCGAATGAAGATAAAGCTTGTGCTTATTGACACCTACAGAGGCACCGTTCCACGCCGTGAGCAAAAATATTATATCGATTGTGAAAGTATTTCTCACCTAAATAGGTGGATATACTCTCCGCCAACGGCACAAAAGCTTGTTGAGACACTATTTGAATGCGGCTAAGTCATTAAAAATATAAAAAACGGAATTCGGGAGATTTTTCTCAAAAATTACTGCAAAAATAGCTTTAACCATGATTCCTTTCACAGTTAAAGCTATTCTTTTTTTGCTTTTATTTTATATGGTTTATCCTTTTCTAAATAACGCATGCCCATTGACATTTTTTAGTTTGTATTATATAATGTTATATAATATTCAAATTAAGGGAGGGTGTTATGAAAAAAAAGCTTATAGCGTTCGCGTTACTGATAACTTTAATTCTACCCTCTTTTTATTCTTGCTCTAACGAAAAAAAGCAGACCGCCGAAAGATTTAATTACTTCGACACATACTCTACGTTGACTGTCTACTGCGATCGTCAGCAATTTATATTTTATACCACCGAATTTGACGACATACTGACAACGTATCACCAACTGTTTGATATTTACAATTCTTATGAAAACACGGTAAATTTAAAGATCTTGAACGAGCAAGCCTCGGCTTCTCCCGTTGCCGTATCCGATGAGCTTTTTGACGCGCTAAAGCTTGCAAAGGAGCTTCACACTTTAACCAACGGTAAATGCAACGTCGCTCTCGGCGCGCTTACTTCTATATGGCACGAAGCAAGAAGCAAGGCTAACGCCTCGCCCGAAAGCGCAGAGCTTCCATCAAGCGAGCAAATAAGCGAAGCGCTCTTACACGTTGATATAAACGATCTCATTTTAAACGAAAACGAGAAAACTGTATATTACGCCGATAGCGCGTTATCGCTTGATTTTGGTGCGATAGCCAAGGGCTACGTTGCGTCAGCTCTCTATACGCGTTTAGTATCATTAGGGTGCAACAATTTTCTTATAAATCTTGGTGGAAACATAGTTTCTTACGGAGAAAAGCCTAATGTCGAGCCTTGGCTTACACGCATAGAAAATCCCTTTGATAGCGACTCCCTCGGATATAACGAAAGTATAAAATTATCAAACGAAACACTTGTAACAAGCGGCTCTTACCAGCGTTATTTTATCCACAATGGCAAAAGCTACTCTCATATTATAGACGTTGAAAGCGGTTATCCCGCAGAAGGCTTTACGTCGGTAACAATAAAAACAAAATCAAGCGATTCTGCGCTCGCCGATGCGCTTTCCACTGCGCTTTTCTGCATGTCATTCGAGGACGGGCTTGCGCTTGTAGACTCGCTTGACGGCGTTTCTGCTCTTTGGATATTCAACGACGGAAGCGTAAAAGCATCCTCTGATTTCGGGGGTGCAAAGTGAATATAGGATTTTTCAAAAAGAACGATATTATACTTATTTCCGCCGTGATTATTTGCGGAATCATTCTTCTATCGGTTCTTGCCGTAATCTTTCTCGGCAAGGGCGAAACCGTTGTTGTAAAGATCGATGGTGAGGAATACGCAAGATTGCCGCTAAACACGGACACCGAGCTACCTATAAAAAGCGAGCTTGGAGAAAATCTGCTTATTATCGAGAACGGCGAGGCTTATATAAAAAGCGCAAGCTGTCCAAAGCAAATCTGCGTAAACGATGGAAAGCTCTCCGAGATAGATCCAATAGTTTGCCAACATAATCACGTTAGTATAATTCTTGAGTAAAAGCACAAAGGGGTGAGAGTTATTAAATCGAATAGCGCAAAATCCGTGGCACTCTGTGGTGTTATGACAGCACTTGCCATAGTTTTTGGATATATTGAGCATCTCATACCTATGCCCTTCGGTATATACGGCTTAAAGCTTGGACTTGCAAATCTCGCCGTGGTGATTGCCTTATATGCCTTGAATACATATTATGCCCTTTCAATTAACGCCACAAGAATAATACTTTGCTCGATGCTCTTTGGCTCGTTTACATCCTTTTGGTATAGCATTGTCGGCGGAACACTCAGCTTTGCCGTTATGGTTTTAATTAAAAAGAGCAACAAATTCTCAACTATAGGCGTGAGCGTCTGCGGAGCTATTGCGCATAATATAGGACAAATTATTGTGGCAGTGATAATAAGTGAGGAATTCAAAATTGCTTTCTACCTACCCGTTCTGCTTATTGCGGGAGCTATCACAGGAACGCTTATCGGTGTTATCGCAATGGCTACTCTGAAAGCTCCGATATTTAAATCAAAGCAAAAAACCGACTGAAAATCAGTCGGTTTTTTTATTTTACTCAAGATTCTTATTAAGCGATAACAAGAAGATCGTAAAGAATAAATCCTTCGATTATGGTAGGCTCGGAGCTTACGATCGAACCGTTCTCCAAAGCAATACCTGTTCCCTGAATATATGCCCATCTTTGATTATTATCGTCAACCATAGAAACGCCAAGAATAACAACATTAGTTCCTCTAGCAAGCTGACCTATTATAGAGCTATCATTGAAAGCCTCGGTTTCAAGAACCGTAAAGTCATGTGGATAACCGTTTGCCAAGGGGCACTTACGAACGTTTGCGTTGTTTGCTCCGCCAAGGTCGGTAGTAATGGTAGCGTTTACAGCGGGTCCACTAGTAAAGGTTACTGCATTCTTATCGGTTGTGATAAGATCGTTTGCGATATAACCCGTAACTATCGTTCCGTTATCGTCATACTCTACGTAGCTCCACATATCGTTCTTTGCCAAGAGCTTCATCTCTTCCATGAAGGAAACGGTGATGAGTATCTTAACCTCGGAATCAAGGCTTGCTTCCTCACGAATGTTTGCATCATAGAGAGTGTAAACGGTAGCAATTGTCTCTACCAACGTAACAACCTTCTTCCAGCTTACCTCAACGTAATCATCAGTTAAAAGCTTTGCAGCTTCTGCGGGATCCTTAAGCGTGGTTACCACGATCGCATCTCCGTTAGCTTCCCATCCCTCTGCGCTTACGAAGTCTACCTTAGTAAG
>JAZLCC010000155.1:0-17964 GCA_045614065.1 Eubacteriales bacterium
GTAGGGCGGGGGCTTGCTCCCGCCGTTTTTTTGTGATAAACTAAATTAGAGCCTCGCCCCGTGGGAGAGGTGGCGCCGTTAGGCGACGGAGAGGGGCGAAAAAATATCAAATTTCATTATTTTTTCGGACAGTCGAGGACGCCTGTCCCTACAATTAAAGGGGTTTGTGCTCAGAATCGGCGAGCTCGCTTTGAAAACTCCGTAAAACTTTCCCGTATGAAAGTTTTTGCGGAGCTTTTTTCAAAAAGCGACCCTAAAAAAGTGGCAAACAAAAGCGACCCTAAAAATCGGGAGTGTATATTGAGCTTGCTGATGATCTTGATTGAGTAAAGCCGACAAATCCCAAGGATGCGGCTCTATCGCAGACAGAGGAATATTCGAAGCTCGTTATTCTTCGGTGAAGCTCCGGATATGGAGTATCGAGAGCAAAATCGGGCGTATATTGGCTCATAATGCTTAAAAGCACTAATGATGGGTCTATGCGTTCAGCTATTCGATTAATTATTTCAAGGCTGTCCTTGCGATGCGAGGGTAGAACGAGATGTCGAATTAAAACTCCCGATTCGAGAAGAGATGGATTGCTTTCGAAATAGCGGTATTTTCCTCTTTGACGAAGCATTTCCTCAATTGCTAATATGGCAATCTCAAAATAGTCGGGCGCTCCCGAATATTTGCTTGAAAGCTCGGATGAAAAATACTTGACGTCGGGCATATAGATGTCAACAAGTCCGTCGAGAGCCTTTAAGGCTTCTATGCTTTCATACCCCGACGTGTTGTAGACCACGGGTATGGAAAGAAGATTTTTTGATTTCATTTCGGCAAGAATTTTTGCTATCTTGTCGGCAAAATGCGTTGGGGTTACAAGATTTAGGTTATGTACTCCGCTTTCTTGAAGCTTTATTATTGCCTCGATAAGCTCTTTTTCGGTGTATTCCTTGCCAACGCCGTTTCGGCTTATATCTCTGTTTTGGCAATAAACACAACGCATATTGCATCCCGAAAAAAAGACGGTGCCCGAGCCGTTGACGTGGCTTATCGGCGGCTCTTCAAAATGATGCGGAGCTATTCTTGCTATTCTGATTTTGTCGCCCTCTCCGCAATATCCTTTGAGAGTCGTTCGGTCTATATTGCAGCCTCTTGGGCATATATTGCAAATACTCATATTTCTTCCTTAAGTGCTTTTTAGCATAAAAATTGCCGAAAAAACGGCTTTAGTGCTATATTTATATTTTACCATAACGTTTGTGTCGAGATTGTAAATTTTAGGGTAAAATCGGTAAAAATAATTTAACGTCTTGCGGGGCGGGGAAATGAGTGATATAATATGAACAGATTAAATTTAAAGGCGGTATCGATATGTCGAAAAAAGGCTTGATAGCAGAAATTCTTTGCACGGGCGAGGAGCTTTTGCTTGGAGATATAGTAAACACCAACGCCGCATTTTTGTCGGCGGAGCTCACGGGTCTCGGATTTTCGGTTTACTACCATTCGGTGGTAGGCGACGACCCCGAAAGACTTAAAAAATGCGTTTTTGATGCGCTTTTGCGCTCTGATGTGGTTGTGATAAGCGGCGGTCTTGGCCCAACCAAGGACGACCTTACAAAGGAGACGGTTGCCGAGCTCTTTGGCAGAGAGATGCGCTTGCACGCAGAGTCGCTTGAGGCAATACGCGCATACTTTGCAAAAACGGGCAGAGTAATGAGTAAAAATAATGAAAAGCAGGCTATGATGCCTGAGGGCGCAATCGTTTTTCCAAACAATTACGGAACCGCTCCCGCACTCGCTCTTGAGAACGATAACGGCAAGGCGGCAATAATGCTCCCCGGTCCCCCGAGCGAGCTTGTACCTCTCTTTTACGAGCAGGTGGTTCCTTATTTGAAATCGAAGAACGCCTTTGCGATAGTAAGTAAAAATCTGCATTTCTTTGGCATAGGCGAGTCGGCTCTTGCCGAGAGGCTTGACGGATATCTTGTTGATACCCCCGAGCTTTGTGCGGCTACCTATTGCAAGGAAGGTGAGGTTCGCATAAGAATAACGGCTCGTGCCGAGAGCGAGGAGATCGCAAACGCCGTTTGTGAGGAATACGCAAGCAAAATAATTGCTACGGGCGTTGGCGAATTTCTTTACGGAATAGACGTGGGAACTATTGAGAATGCCGTTGTTATGGCTCTTCACGAGAAGAAGCTTACACTCTCCGCGGCGGAGTCCTGTACGGGTGGTCTTATTGCCAAGCGTGTAACCGATATTTCGGGTTGCTCCGACGTATTTTTCGGCGGGTGTGTTACCTACACGAATGAGATAAAGCATAAGCTTATCGGCGTTAGCGAGGAAACGCTTGAGCGCTTTGGAGCCGTTTCAAGGGAGACCGCTTGCGAGATGGCGCGCGGCGTTCGACTTGCAACGGGCAGTGATATCGGTGTTTCGGCAACGGGGATTGCGGGCCCTACGGGCGGAACTGTTGAGACCCCTGTTGGAACCGTGTTTATAGGAATTAGCACAAAAGACGGCGAGACATATAGAAAGCTCTCGCTATCGCCTATGAGAAGCCGCGAGTATATACGCAAGGCGAGCGCTACCAATGCTTTTGATATGGTGCTAAAAGCAATTTATTCGACTTAAGATATTATTATTTTTAATATTTTGAGAAAAAAGACTTGATTTTTTTGAGGATATGTATTAAAATAATACTAAATATTTACAGCGCAGCATAGCGTTATTATAAAGAAAGAGAAGAATATAAAATGGCAGAAATTAAAAAGATAGGCGTATTGACCTCGGGCGGAGACGCTCCCGGTATGAACGCAGTTATCCGTGCGGTAACAGACAAAGCAATTGATGAGGGCATTGAGGTAGTTGGTATTATAGGCGGCTATCGCGGACTCATTGATAATAATATCAGAGCAATGGACTATCAGTTCATTTCCGAAATTATCGGTCTTGGCGGAACACGTCTTTACTCCGACCGTTGCAAGGAGTTCCAGACCGAGGAAGGAATGCAGAAGGCTATTGAGACCTGCAAAAAGAACAACATCGACGCTATCGTTGCAATTGGCGGCGACGGCACGTTTAGAGGAGCAACCGATCTTACTCTTCACGGAATTCCTACTATCGGTGTACCCGGTACTATCGATAACGATATAACCGCAACCGATTATACCATAGGCTTTGACACGGCTATGAACACGGTTCTTTCCTCTCTTGATAAGGTTAAGGACACCTGCGAGTCGCACGCTCGTTTAGAGGTCGTTGAGGTAATGGGTAGAGATTGCGGACAGATAGCTCTTATGACGGGTATTGCCGCAGGAGCTATTGCCGTTGTTATTCCCGAGATAAAATTCAACGAGGAAGAGGCGTTTGCACGTATTCTTGATGCAAGAAAGAAGGGCAAGCGTGGAATGGTAGTTGTTGTAAGCGAGGGCTGCTATCACGTAGATGAGAACGGAAACAAGACTCCTTACGGCGAGTATTTTACAAAGAAGATCGCTAACGATACCGATATCGACGTTAGATTCGTTCGTCTTGGACACCTTGTAAGAGGCGGACACCCCACGTTGCGCGACCGTCTTACCGCTTCTCGCATGGGCGTTAAGGCAGTTGAGTTCTTGCTTGAGGGCAAGAGCAATATCGTAGTAATCGAAGAGGATGGAAAATATATTCCTATGGATATCGTTTTTGCTCTTACTACCGACCGTATGTATAAGAAGAAGCTTCGCGAGGGCGACCTTGATAAGTATAATCATGAGGAAATTTACGCTATGGAAGAAATTTGCCGTAAGCGTACCGCAGAGATCGAGCGCCTCTATTACGTTGCTAATTCAATTGCTATGTAATTTATCGTACATAAAAAAGCAGACGCTTTAGCGTGATGCCCCTAACGGACAGATCACGCTAAAGCGTTTTTTCTTTTGTTGCCACTTTTTGTGAAATTCTGCGCTCGTTGCTCGATTTTAAATTATACTAAATATTTTTGCATTTTTTGGTATTCAAATCCGTCAAAAAATCGAGAAAATGAGCAAAAATGGCTTATTTTGCGTAAAAAGAGTGAACTTTTTGGAAAAAAGTCTTGCAAAATGCGGTGTTGTGTGATATAATAAATGGAATTTATTTATAATGACATCAAAAAACGGCTTTTTAACGATGGCTTAAAAAGCGGAAGGAGAAGATAATGAGTAACGAGATAAAGGATCTCACCTGCGAGGAATTCTTTAGTAATTGCCTTGGTATTGCCGAGGAAACCAACAAGATTCCCGCCGATGCATTTACTAATTACCGCATTAAGCGCGGACTTCGTGAGCCTGACGGAACGGGAGTTATGGCGGGCGTTACCAAGATAGGAAACGTTCACGGATATTACGTTTACGAGGGTGAAAAGGTTGCCGATGATGGCAAGCTTGAGTACCGCGGATTTGATATGGCACATCTTATTGATGGCTACAATGCCGAGGATCGCTACGGATTTGAGGAGGTTGCATATCTTCTTTTGTTCGGAAGCCTTCCCACACCTATGCAGCTTAAGGAGTTTAACGAGCTTTTGGCTTCTTACCGCCGTTTGCCGCCTCGCTTTTCTGAGGATATTCTTATGAAAGCGCCCTCGCGCTCAATAATGAATAAGATGGCAACGGGTGTGCTTGCGCTCTATTCCTACGACGAAAATCCCGATGATACGAGCCTTGAAAATATGCTCCGTCAGAGTATAGAAATAATTGCAAGACTCCCCGTTATAGCGGCGCATTCCTATGCGTATTACAGAAGCTATTATCAGGGCAAGAGCCTTAACTTCCATTTGCCTCACGACGATCTCAGCACGTCGCAGAACTTCTTGCGTTTGCTTCGTTCGAGCAAGCAGTACACCGAGGAAGAGGCAAGACTCCTTGATATTTGTATGATAATTCAGGCAGAGCACGGAGGCGGAAACAACTCGAGCTTTACTTGCCGTGTGCTTTCCTCTTCGGGAACCGACACGTATTCGGCAATAGCGGGCGCGATCGGCTCGCTTAAGGGCCCTCTCCACGGCGGAGCTAACATTAAGGTTCAGGAGATGTTTGACGTTGTAAAGGCAAACGTTAAGGACGTATACGACGACGAGGAGGTAGCGTCTGTTCTCACCAAGATACTCAAGAAGGAGCTTTACGACGGTAAGGGCCTTATCTACGGTATGGGACACGCAGTTTACACCAAGTCCGATCCAAGAGCGATCATGCTTAAGAAATACGCAGGCGACGTTGCTACCCGTAAGGGCTACGGCGATGATTTCGCATTGCTTCAGGCTATCGAGAGGATCACTCCCGACCTCTTCAATTCCTTCAAGGGCACGAACAAGCCTATGTGCGCAAACGTTGACCTTTATTCGGGTCTCGTTTACCGTATGCTTGACATTCCCGTTGAGATGTACACGCCTCTCTTCGCAATTTCGAGAGTTGCGGGCTGGTGCGCTCACAGAATTGAGGAGTATCAGACCTCGAAGAAGATCATTCGCCCCGCGTATAAGTTTATTGCAAACAATAATAACGTATATATACCTCTCAACGAGCGTGAGGAAGTTTGATTTTATAATATTAAAGCAAAAAGACTGTCTGAAAAGGCGGTCTTTTTTGCTTTGCTTTGTATGATAATTGATAATTTTTGCAAATGTTGAAAAATTTAACTTTTTTTAAAAAAATATTACACAAATTCGAAAAAAATGGTACTATATAAGTAGAGGGGGAAACAAAGCTTTTCCGTTCATTCCGTAAAAGCTACCTTTTGTTACATCCTGTAGATACAATACCATACTATTTTGATCAATAATTGATACGAGTTATTACATAATGAAAGGAGTACATTTTATGAAGCGCTTATTTCTATTGATTTTGGTTTTTATTCTGTGTACAACAATTTTTATTATTCCAACATCAGCCGAAGCATATGACCCGTATGATTCTCGATATGTAACTTCGGAAGAAGAAACTCAATTAGATTTATTTGATGATCTTCTAATTTATGAATATGCGATGGATGCAAAACTACATTAAAGAATAATATGAGCAGATTTGATCATTAATGAAATTTTACAAAGGAGATAGAGCAATGAAAAAGAAAATAGTAATCATCCTCTTGTTGTGTTCTATTTGCTTAGGGATATGTGCTTGCAATATGAATGCACCTAATGAGGTTAATCAAAGCGATTCTATAGAACAACAGATAGCTAACCCTTCTGCCGGAAATAATCAACACGATGCGGAGTCTCTTTATACAGGTGAACAGCAGAACGAAATAATTAAACCACAAGAAGGAGAAAGACCTCTTTTAACATTTGAATCCGAAAATGAATACGCCGAGTTTTTGGATTTGAACGAAATGCCAAACAATTTTGTAACGTACGATGAGATCAAAGCTATAGGAATATTTGAAGGTTTAGTTTTTCTGAGCGACGCTTATGCTGAAGATTATAGCTCATATATGTATTCACTTGTTGATTCTGAAGGCTTTGGGATTACATTATATGTTGACCATAATCAAGGTGTTTTGTCAAATTTAGATTCTGTTTCGAATCTACACGGTACAAATATGCGGATGCTTTCAGACACACGTAGTGGAGTGTTTATATCAGAGGGATTAAAATATCAGTATATTTCCGGCGAACTTTTTTCGATTTCGTGGAAAACTCAAAATATCAATTATACATTATGTGCATTTGGTGAAGCAATGCTTTCCAAATATCCCATTTCCGAATCAACATTTGTTGGAAAAATGCTTAATTCTAACACATCGACACAAGCTTTTGATACTGTTTTTGATAAAACCTAAAGTAAAATCCTCGTATTTTAAGCTATTCAATAACATTTTGTTATATGGCGGTGTATACTGATGAAAAAAATTTAATATTTATAATTTTAATTTTAATTTCATTCTTGGTTGCTTGTCAAAATATTGATGAACAAAGTAATATACCCGCACAAAGCGATTCTAATGTAGAAAACGATCAAGTAGTTGTGGGGGACACCGATAATGATATAAAAGAGATTGGATGCGGGTCTTGCGAATCATCTTTAACTTTTCCCGCGGTAACTGCTGTTGGAATTATAGGTACGGCCATAGTGTTAAAAAAGCCTAAGAAAAGGCTTGCGCGAAAAAAGAGAAGATAATTTTTTCAACGTTGAGATCGTTGAGCGGGTTAAGGATTGATACAACAGCCTAAATAAGGGTCTGCGTCTAATGACGCAGACCCTTTGATTTAGTTTATCTTCTTTATTTTTCCTATCGCGAAGCAGACGAGAAAGGCGAGTATGTTGCAAACTACGATGGTAGGTCCTACGGGGGTAGAGAATATTATAGCCGAGAGGATGCCTACGAGAGCGCAGGAAACCGAGACGACCGTTGAAAGTATTACCACGAGCTTGAAGGTCCTTGCTACTCGCATTGATGCGAGCGCAGGGAAGATAACGAGCGCCGATATAAGCAACGAGCCGACGAGATTCATTGCAAGCACTATGATGACAGCGGTTATGACCGCTATCAGCAGATTATAAAGCGACGCCTTAACTCCCGATGCTTTTGCAAACTCCTCGTCGAAGGTAACCGCAAAAATTCTATTATAAAACAGAATAAAGAGTGCTATTACCACAAGCGAGAGGATTATGCAGAGCCATACCTCCCACGCAGAGAGGGTTATTATTGAGAAGGAGCCGAAGAGCGTACTGCACACGTCGCCTGCCACGTTACCCGAGCCCGAGAAGAGGCTCATAATAAGATATCCTATGGCGAGAGCGCCTGCGGAGAGCATAGCTATTGCGGCGTCTCCCTTTATTTTCGTCTTTTTGCCCGTCTTTAAAAGCAGGACCGCGCATATAACGGTTATCGGGAGAACTACGAGCATATTGTTGGTAACGTTTATTACCGTTGCTATCGCAAGTGCGCCGAACGCAACGTGCGAGAGTCCGTCTCCAATAAATGAAAATCGCTTTAAAACGAGAACCACGCCAAATAGCGCCGAGCAGAGCGAAATAAGCACTCCTACTATGAGCGCATACCACACGAAGGGGTAGGAGAAATATTCGGCAAGAGTTTGGAATATCGTCATACGGCACCTCCCGAAAGCGAGAGCTTATATTCCTCTGCCGAGGAGTAGAGAATTGGCTCCTTGCCGATTTTGAGAACCTTGGTTGCATCACGCAGAGCGTTATCTATATCGTGAGTAACCATTATAATAGTGATTCCCGTGTGCTTATTTAAGTGATGTATCGTTTCGTACATATCGGCTGATGCGTTGGGGTCGAGACCAGATACGGGCTCGTCGAGTATGAGCACCTTGTTTGCGGCGCAGAGTGCGCGGGCAAGCAAAACTCGTTGCTTTTGACCGCCTGAGAGCGTTGAATAGCTCTTTTTTGCGAGGTCGTAAACGTTCATCATTTTCATATTCTGCATCGCCTCAAGTCGCTCGCCGCGCCCCATAAAGAATCGCTTGCCGAGGCGTGAGGTGCATCCCGAAATAACTACCTCCTCGACCGATGCGGGAAAGTCCTTTTGCAGCTCGGTCTGCTGCGGAAGATAGCCTACGTCGCGTCGGCTAACGCCGTCGCCGAAGCTTATTGTTCCCGATATTGCGGGCGTTAATGAGAGCAGGGCTCTTGTGAAGGTCGTTTTACCCGAGCCGTTATCACCGACTATGCAAAGATAGTCGCCCTTGTTTATTTCTATATTAAGTCCCTCGCACACGGTTTCACCCTCGTAGCCGAGTGAGAGGTCCTTGCAAATTATTTGTGCCATTATAAACTCCGTTTTTAGTTTGTAAGACCGAGTGCGGTCTTTAAGGTTGTTGCGTTTTCTTCCATAATTGAAAGATATGTCGTTCCTTGATCTATATTCTTTTGCGATACCGCCTGCATTGAGTTAAAGGTGAGTATTTTTTGATTTTTATCCTTTGTTGAGGATATTACCGTTTCGGCAAGCGATTTATCCGAGCTTTCTGTTACCGCAATATATTTCACGTTATGCTCGTCGGCTTCGTGAATGAGGCGGAGCACGGTGTCAAAATTTGCGTCAACGTCGGTCGTGCACCCCTCGAATGCCGCAGAATAGTGGATTCCGTAATCTGATAAGAGATAGACGAACGGAAAACGGTCTGCAAAAAGAATAAATCTTTCTTCCTCGGGAACAGAGCCTACCGAAAGCGCAATATCACTGCTGAGCGTTCCGAGCTTTTCTCTGTATTCCTGCGAATTTTTGCTATAGAGCTCTGCGTTTTCGGGGTCGATGTCGGAGAGGATCTCGGCTATCTCGTTTACCGCCGTTGTTGCGTTGCGGAGCGAGAGATATACGTGCTCGTCGAGCGCAGAATGCGAGTGCCCGTCGTGCGAGTCCTCGCTGTGTGAATGCCCGTCGTGCGAGTGCGAGCCCGAAGAAATATTGTGAAGATTCATACCCTCAAGCTCGGTGAGCACGATCTCTGTAATGCCTTGATTTTTTGAACGCTCAACCGCCTTTTTTACCCATTCGTCGGAGTCGCCGCCAACGTAAACGAGGATATCGCAATTTGAGATAGTCATTACGTCCGCCGCCGTCGGCTGATAGCTGTGCGGATCACTGCCGTTTGCGATTATAAGCGTAAGCTCTACGTTATCAGAGCCGAGCGTAACGTTCTTTATCCAATCGTATTGAGGGAAGAGCGTGCAAACTATGCTTATTTTGCCGTCATCCTCATCCTTTGCGCACGAGAGGAGCGAAAAGCTTGAAGCTAAGATGCAAACGGCAAGCAAAATGCATAAGGATTTTGATTTTAAGCTCTTCATTTTTTGCCTCCGTAGGAGCAGGTTGCACATCTGCCCATAAGCACTGTGTCCTCCTCGCTTATTGCAAAGGCGTTAAGCTTTTTAACCGTGTCCAAAAGCTCGTCGGAAATCTTCTCGTCAAGGTGGAGGACTTTGCCGCACTCGGTGCATTGAAGGTGCAGATGGTTGTGGCAATGCTCGTCAAGCACAATTCGGTAGATAGCCTTGCGTGAGCCGCTTGCGAGCTGGCGCTTTACACGCTTTTCCTCAACAAGCCTTGTCATAAGTCGATAGACCGTGCTTTTTCCAACGCTTGCGCCCTTTGCCTTAAGCTCGGTCGATATTTCTTCTATTGTGTAAGCGCTGTCGTGATTTTTCTCTAAAAAATCGAGCAACAGCTTTTTTTGTTCCGTGTTATATTCTGCCATAAAAGCTCCAAATTGAGAATTATTCTCAAATATTATAAATTAAAAAGCCTTTTTTGTCAATAGCAATTCTTATCTTTCTTGACAAAACCTTTGTTGCGTGGTATTATTTTAATGTAAATGAATTTAAGGGGAATATAAAATGAATTTCAAGGTAAAAATAAAAAAGCTTAATGAAAAAGCAATAATTCCAACCTACGGCTCGCCTTTTTCGGCAGGCGCAGACCTTTATGCCTGCGAGGGCGGTGAGGTGATTATTGGTGCTAGTGAAACACGTCTCGTTCACACGGGCATAGCGCTCGAAATACCCGAGGGCTACGTTGGACTTATCTATGCTCGCAGCGGACTTTCAACAAAACGCGGTCTTGCACCCGCAAATAAGGTTGGGGTTATCGATTCCGATTATCGTGGAGAAATAATGGTTGCTCTTTACAACCAATCCGGCAAGGAGCAAATTCTTTGCGACGGTGAGAGGATCGCACAAATAGTATTTACGCCCTACGTTACGGCTGACTTTGACGAGGTCTCGGAGCTTGATTCCACCGAGCGCGGAGAGGGCGGCTTTGGCTCTACGGGCAGAAAGTAATTTTGATTATATATGATTATATTAAATGAAAGAAATTCTTTGGAGCGTATAGAGGCAATAGGCGCTCTCTACGAAATATCCTTTCCTCCGAACGAGCGTATGCCGTTTGAGCGCGTGTTAAAAAAGTGCGAGGATGGCTCTATGCGCTTGCTTTCGGTTGAGTCGGAGAATGGCGAATTTTTGGGATTTGCCAATATAACGCTTTGTTATGATGCATTGGTGCTTAATTATTTTGCAATCGAGCCGTCTATGCAGGGCAGAGGCTTTGGAACCGACGTTATTATAGAACTGAAAAAACGATACCCCGAGAGGAGCATCGTTATCGATATTGAGGACGATTCGGTTGAGTCGGATAATACCGAGCAGAGAATACGCCGCCGACTTTTCTATGAGCGCCTTGGTTTTTTTGCTATGCCGTATAGGCTCTCGATCTTCGGCGTCGAGTCGATAATTATGTCAAGCGGAAGAGAATATTCCTTTGAGGAATATCTTAAGGTGTTTGCCTCTGCGTTTTCGCCTTGGGCGGCGGAGAGAGTGGTTATACGCGATTATCTTTGACGGATATGAAATGAAATAAAAAAGAGCAAGAGTTACTCTTGCTCTTTTTTGTTATTCTGCGCTTTTTAAAGCGTTTTTTAATTCTTTAACGCGCTTGCGAAAGATTTTTTTGGATAAAATATAGTCGATGAAAAGAACGCCTACGATAAATCCGCTTATCAATAAAAATGTATAAATTGCTAAAAGCAAGCTATGATTAAGCATAGAAACAAAGCAGAATATCGCCAAGCCGATTCCGTACAAAGCAAATATCAACAAGCTTATAATATCTATAGCTTTTGTATCTACCGATACCGTTACCTTTGTTTGGTTGCCTTGAGCCGTAAAATCACCGTTAAGAATTAAACGCGGGAATCCTCGCATACCGGAAATGTGATTTTTTGTTAACTTAAAGGCATTATTATCGACAGTTCCGTTGAATGGGAAGTTATCCCATTGAGAACCGCAAAGCTCTTTCAACGTCATTTTGACTTCGATTGGCGAGAGTGGGGAGAGAAATTCGATGGGAGGGATAATCGGCTTCATTTTTGTGCGTCCTTTCAATGGGATTTTGGGTTTTGCTGATATTAGTATAGCATAAAATCGTGTATATTGCAAGGCTTCGCGCCAAATCACGCCAAAGGCGTGTATGGAATCCGCAACTTGTTGCGGTATATCATCAATGCGAAGCATTGTATATCATCATTGCGAAAGGGATACAGCCTGCGGCTGATGATATGCACCTTCGGTGATGAGATACACGCTAAAGCGTGATGATATGCCATTGCTTTCGCAATGGATAAAAAAATCCTCGTTCCTAAGAACGAGGATTTTTTGGTGCACCTTTGGGTGTTCGAACCCCGGGCCCCATGCAACATTCGCCGTAGGCGAAATTAAGAGTCAGTTTTCTGACTCTTTTTTTAATACGCGCTTCGCGCAATGCCATTCGCGACTTCGTCGCAATTCCATACAATGCGCGGGGCGCATTGATTCCATGCCAATCCTTGGGATTGGATAAAAACAAAAAGAGAAATGCTTTGCATTCCGCTTTTTGTTTTTTGGTGCACCTTCAGGGATTCGAACCCGGGACCCACTGATTAAGAGTCAGTTGCTCTACCAACTGAGCTAAAGGTGCATTTTTCGGCAACGGGTATATTCTACCACAACACAACGCCTTTGTCAATGGTAATTTTGAAATTTTTTAGAAAAAAATAATTATTTTTCCCCAAAAAACACCTATTTTGCTTCCATAAATTTCCAATGAAAGTGGAATTTTCAAAAATGGTGTTGACAACTCAACGATTTTGTGGTAATATATAAGTGAATGTGCGTATTTTGCGCATAAAAGCGAAAGGAGTGAACAAAAATGGAGCAGGATAGATTTGATAATTTTTATTATCATGCGACTTGCGCTCTTAAAAGCATTCAGAAGCTTAAAAACAAAGCAATGATACCGATAGGCCTTGCAAGTGCTCATACAATGTGCTTGCGCCATCTTTACTCGGCTCCCGATGGGCTTACGCGAACAAAGCTCGTGCACCTTTGCGATATAGACAAGGCGCAGGTGTCGAGAATAATTAACGATCTTTGCGCTCGCGGCTACGTTATAGAAACCGAGGACGAAAGCATAAATTATAAAAAGAGATTGAAGCTTACTCCTATGGGCAGCGATATAGCAGAGCAGATAAACGAGCTTGTTCTTAGGGTCAACGCCTACGTAAGCAAGGATTTCACCGACGAGGAGATAGACGTGTTTTACCGTGTGTTCGACGTAATATGCGAGCGTCTTAAGGAATCCGAGGACAATATTGACGAAGAGGTTAACAGCGTTATTCGTCAGGGAAGAAAAAGAATCTAACCGAATTTAATCGAATTAAAATATAGACAAACTGAAATTATTTGAATTTTGGAAGGAGTTTTATCATGGCTAAGGAAAATAAGTTGGCAGGAAGTCATAAGCATATCAAGGTATATAATAAAAAGAGAACCAAAAGAAATTACGAGCGTGTTGCGGACGTAAGAGATCTTTGCCGTGTTCTCGAAAAGCACGGAAGCCGAGTTGCTTTCAGCTATTTCGGCGAGGGCAGACGCCTTCAGGATATAACCTACCGTGAGCTTTACAGAATGATTCTCAGAATCTCGGCAGGTCTTACCACAATGGGACTTTCTAAAAAGAGAGTTGCTATTCTCGGTGAAACCAGCGTTGAGTGGGTAGCGTGCTACCTTTCCGTTTTGGCAACGGGAAGCGTTGTTATCCCGCTTGATAAGGAGCTTGAAATAGACGTTATTGAAGGCTTTATGGAGCAGGTAGACGCAGACGTTATTATCTACTCGGGCGCGTTTAACGGAAAGCTCACTCATGCAATACAGGAGCACCCCTCGCTCACTCACTTTATTGCTATGAAGCCCGACGATCGTGAGCTTGCAATCAGTGATAAGGTCGTTGCACTTAAAGACGTTATCGAGCGTGGATATAGCATTGCATCTAACGGCTACACTCTTCCCCCTGTTGAAAAGCGTGAAGAGGTTGCGGAATTTCTCTTTACCTCCGGAACAACGGGAACGAGTAAGTGCGTAATGCTTAGCCAAAAGAATATTTTTGCGGCAGTTTCCTCTGCTGCGGAGAGCGTTGATTTCTGCCCTGACGATACTATTGTTTCGCTTTTGCCGATACACCATACCTATGAGCTTGCGTGTATGCTTGCGGCGCTCGATTACGGTATTCACATTTGTATTAACGATTCTCTCACAAGAGTGCTTAAGAATCTTCAGCTCTTTAAGCCTACGGCTCTCGTTTTGGTGCCTCTCTACGTATACACCTTCTATAAGAAGATATGGGCAGAGGCAAAGAAGAACGGTAAGGATAAGGCATTGAAGCTCGGTATAGGCGCATCTCGCGCATTGAGATCTGCGGGTGTCGATAAGCGTCGTGAGATCTTTGCTGACGTTCACAAGCCCTTCGGCGGCAGACTTGAGAAGATAATCTGCGGCGGTGCGGCTCTTAACCCGAGAATGATAGATTTCTTTGAGACTATCGGTATCTCTATTTACGAGGGCTTCGGTATCACCGAGTGCGCTCCTCTCGTTGCAGTAACGCCTTACTATGATAGAAAGTACGGCTCGGTTGGTCCCGCCGTTCCTTGCTGTCAGATAAGAATTGACGAGATGGGCACTAACGATAAGGGCTACCGTGAGGGTGAGATTCAGGTTAAGGGTGATAACGTAATGCTCGGCTATTACAAGAATCACAAGGCAACCGCAAATGCATTCACCGCAGACGGCTGGTTCAGAACGGGTGATATGGGTTATCTTGATGAGGATAACTATTGCTATATTACGGGCAGACTTAAGAGCGTTATCGTTCTCGAAAACGGTAAGAATATATTCCCCGAGGAAATCGAGGAGTATCTTGGTGATATCGAGAAGATAATGGAGAGCGTTGTTGTCGGCAGACAGGTAGGCTCTGAGGTGAATCTTGTAGCCGTAGTTTATCCCGACCTCACAAAGTTCCCCGTTTCGGCAACGAAGGACGATATTTACAAGGATATTCAGCACGAAATAAACGAGCTTAACAAGAAGCTCCCGACCTACAAGCATATTAAAGTAATTGAAATTCGAGACAAGGAATTCGAAAAGACCACCTCGAGAAAGATCAAGCGCCATCTCGTAAAGTAATGGCTAAACCATAAACATTGTAAATGCTTGACAAAACGGATGTTTGAGTTTATAATTAAGATGAGGAGCAAGTGCGCTCCGTATCCGACTTTTCGCCCGATGTCAGCTGAAAGGAAATAAATTATGAATAATTACGTTATTTTTACCGACTCGGGTACAGATTTTACAAACGAGCTTATAAAAAAGCTTGACGTAAAGCAGATAGAGCTTACCATTATCGTTGAGGGTGAGGACCCTAAGCCTAACAATCAGGTTGACAGCAAGGAGCTTTATGCTATGCTCCGTGCTAAAAAGAAGGCTACCACCTCTGCCGTAAACACAGGAGATTTTAAGGATGCCTTCCGTCCCTATCTTGAAGAGGGAAAGGATATTCTTTACCTTGGATTCTCATCGGGTCTTAGCAGTACCTTCCACGCAGGCAAGCTTGCTTGTGAGGATCTTAGCGAGGAATTTCCCGATAGAAAGCTTTTTGCCGTTGACACGCTTTGCGCGTCGCTCGGTCAAGGACTTCTCGTTTACCACGCCGCAAAGATGCGTCTTGATGGAAAGAGCATCGAGGAGGTAAGAGATTTTGCCGAGGATAATAAGCTTAAGCTCTGCCACTGGTTTACCGTTGACGATCTTTTCTTCCTTAAGAGAGGCGGACGTGTAAGCGCCGCATCTGCGGTTGTTGGCACTATGCTTGGTATAAAGCCGATAATGCACGTAAATAACGAGGGAAAGCTTATTAAGGTTGAGACGGTTCGCGGTAGAAAGACCTCGGTTGATGCTCTTTGCGAAAAGGCAAAGAATGCGGCAATCAAGGATAACAATAAGCTTGTAGCATTCATCTCACACGGCGACTGTGAGGATGACGCAAAGTATCTTGCAGAGAAGATCAAAAGAGAGGTTGGATTTAAGGAGGTCGTTATCGGATACGTAGGACCTGTAATCGGTTCACATTCGGGACCCGGCACTTTGGCATTGTTCTATCTCGGCTCAGAAAGGTGATAAAATTTTATGAGAATTGATGCAAAAACGTTGTTGGCGCTCTTTATTTCGGGCGCAAACGCGCTTGATAATAACAAGGACGCTATCAATAATATGAACGTTTTTCCCGTTCCCGACGGAGATACGGGTATAAATATGACTCTTACCTTGAGTGCGGTAAGAAAAATGAGTGATGAGGAGATACACTCTCTTAAGGAGTGTGCTCGTGAGGCTCAGGATCTTATTATGCGTTCGGCAAGAGGTAACTCGGGCGCTATTCTTTCGCTCTTCTTCCGCGGCTTCTACAAGGCGCTTAAGGAGGTTGAGAGCATAGGCGTTGCCGAAATGTCTATGGCGCTTCGTATGGCTTGCGATCAGGCGTACAGAGCGGTGCAGAATCCCGCAGAGGGAACTATACTCACCGTTATGCGCAGCTGCGCAGAGGAATCCGAAAAGGTTCTCTCCGAGGGCAAGTTTAACGATGATACGTTTGTTGAGTTCTTTGCATATATCGTAGATAAGGCGCAGAAGACTCTTGACGAAACCCCCGAAATGCTTCCTGTTCTTAAGGAGGTTGGCGTTGTTGACGCAGGCGGAGCGGGCTTCGTTACTATGCTTAACGGTATGCTTGCCGCATTGCGTGAGCACCCCGTGGAGCTTATTGAGGAGGCTACTACAGCAGAGCCTGCCGCGGCGGACTTTTCCGAGTTCGATACTGCAAATATAACCTTTCCATATTGCACCGAGTGCGTTCTTGAAAAGGACGAGAAGTTTGCATTTGAGGGCGCTTGCGACGAGGTTCGTAAGTTTATTTGCACTATCGGTGATAGCGTTGTATTTATAGAGGACGAGAGCATCGTTAAAATACACGTTCACACGGGACATCCGGGACTTGTACTTGAAAAGATTGGCGAGTTTGGTATGTTCTTGAGCGTTAAAATTGAGAATATGCGCAATCAGCATTCCGCACTCGTTGCAGGCAAGGCAGAGGAGCCTAAGGAAAAGGTTGTTGCTCCTGAGAATGAGTACGGCTTTGTATCTGTTTGCATGGGCGCAGGTATTACGTCGACCTTCCGTGATCTCGGTGCCGATAACGTTATTCATGGCGGACAGACTATGAATCCCAGCACGCAGGATATCATCGATGGAATTCGTATGACTCCCGCAAAGACGGTATTTGTTCTACCTAATAATAAAAATATATATCTCGTTGCGCTTCAGGCGGCAAAGCTCGTTAAGGACAGACACGTTGAGGTTCTTAATACCAAGAGCGTTCCGCAGGGAATATCTGCTATGATATCCTATAGCCCCGAAGCAAGCCTTGAGGATAATCTTGCGGCTATGAATTCGGCTATCGATAACGTTACGAGTATGTCTATAACTCACGCTATACGCAATACTACTATCGACGGTGAGAAGATAGAAAACGGTCAGATGCTCGGTCTTGTAAACGGCTCTATCGATTGTGTTGCAGATAGCACTCTTGAGTGCCTTGAGATGCTTACCGCTAAAATGACCGATGCTTCCTTTGTAACCTTGTTCTACGGAGCTGACGTTAACGAGGAGCTCGCTCAAAAGGCAGAAGCGCTTATAGCAAGTAAGGCAGTTGACGCCGAGATAGTTGTTATCCCCGGCGGTCAGCCTCTCTATGAGTTCATAATTTCGGTTGAGTGATTTTTTTGAATAGGGTTATACGTGGGGGAGAAACTTTCTTGTCGGCAGTGCCGACAACCAAACTCGCCCATTGTAATATCAAATATTAAGCTTGCGCACCCGATTTCTTTATGAGGTCGGGTGTTTTTATTTTTTCCCCACACCCCTTTTTCAAAGAATTGAACGGGGGATATATAAAAATTACATTGTGCGTTCGGCGATTGTGTTATCTATGTTCGCACAAACTCGATAGGCTCCCTCCGAGAGGTAGCGAAGCGGCGCTACGGTAGTGAATGATAGTCCGGTGGACTATCAGAGCCGTAGCGTGACCGAGCCGCAGCGAGACGCTGGCGCCGTAGGCGACTGAAGGAGT
>JAZLCC010000156.1:0-3520 GCA_045614065.1 Eubacteriales bacterium
CTTGAATGTCCTTAGCAGACAATTCATTCAGTATTACAACAACATCAATGTCGCTTGTTTCTGGTGCTTCGCCTCGTCCATAACTTCCTTGAATACCAATAAACCATACACGATCTAAAAAAGTAGTGTTTAATGCATCAAGAAAGGTATTCATCCAATTTTTAATATCAATCATTTGTTATTTTCCTTTGCGGTTTTACTGGATGTAATAGTCATAACTCTCAAAGAAGTACATTTTGAGGATAGTATTTTGAAAGTTGGCTCGTCGATATAACTTGTCCTGTACAAAAGCTCAAGCCAATACCCCGTTTCACTTACTTCTTTGAGTGTAATTTCGAACGATGTTTGCCATAAAATGTGGCGAAGCCACGCATCATTAGGCGAAGCCGTCATCATTGGCGAAGCCAACATCATTTACCGCAGGCAAACATCATTCAAAAAACGCACCTTTGTCGGTAGACAAAAGTGCGTTTTTTATTGGCTGGGGTGGAAAGAATCGAACTTTCCCGGCGAGAGTCAAAGTCTCGTGTCCTACCACTAGACTACACCCCAATTAGCACGATAAATATTATATCACAAAGCATCTCGCTTGTCAATACTTATTTTTTACAAAATGACATAATAATATTTTGCTATTTACAAACGTTAATTTTTATGGTATAATATGTTGTTAATAAAATTTTAAAGGAGTTTCAAGTGAAAAAAATAATTTCTCTCATTTTAGTGGCAATAATGATGTTGCCCTGCTTTGTTTCTTGCGACGAAATAGATTCGCTTCCCAACACAGTCGTAATAGACGTCAAGGACTATGGTAAAATAACTATTGAGCTTTATCCCGATATAGCACCCGAAACCGTTAGAAATTTCAAAAAGCTCGTTAACGAGGGCTTCTACGACGGTCTTATATTCCACCGCGTCATCAAGGACTTTATGATTCAGGGCGGATGCCCCAACGGTGATGGAACCGGCGGTCAGACCGATGCTAAGGGTAACAAAATTAACATCAAGGGCGAATTTTCCTCAAACAATTTCAAGAACACCCTCACACACACCCGCGGAGTTGTTTCGATGGCTCGTGCAACACCTCCAAACTCTGCTTCCTCGCAATTCTTTATCTGCCACAAGGATGCGCATCACCTTAACGGCGACTATGCGGCATTCGGAAGAGTTATTGAGGGAATTGAGGTGGTTGACGCTATTGTCGAGGTTCCTACCAATGCAAGCAATAAGCCTCTTACCGACGTTGTAATAAATTCTATTACGTTTGCAGAATAATAATAAAAGATACCGATTTACTGCCAATTCAAAGGTAGCAAATCGGTATTTTTTTATGCTTGATGAAAATTTTATTATTGTTTATGCCACAATCTTGCAATTTCAGCTATAACCTTCTGCTCCACCTCGGTTATACTCGATGCCGAAACAGTGCACGCCGCGGCACGCTTATGTCCGCCGCCGCCAAATCTTGCGCAAACGTATGACACGTCAAAATCGGTAGCTGAACGCATCGAAACACGATAGGTAGCTCGGTCAGCGTTCTCACGAATAGAGAGTGCAACCTCAACTCCCGATAGCGATCTTACTATATCGATAACCGTTCCGAGATGCTCTTCCTTTGCCGAGAGCTCCTCACGCAATGCATAAGGAATCGAGATCCACGCAACTCGTCCGTCAGCACAGGTCTTTATTCTTCTTGCCGCCTCGCCCTCAACACGAATCTGCGTTAGCGACTTGCTATCAAAAAGCAAGTGATTTATCTCTGCGTGCTCGGCTCCGCTCTTAATAAGCTCTGCGGCAAGTCTATAGGTAGCGGCACTTGCGTTTGAAAACTTAAATCCACCCGTATCCGAGCTGATTGCCGCATAAACGCAATTTATAACTCTTGTCGGTATAGAATCTATCTTGCCCATTTTTACAAGCTTTTTAGCTATCTTATAAATTATCTCACCCGTTGACGAAGCGCAAGGATCGATATAATTTGCGGCGTAAACCGTTCCGCTTGCGTGATGGTCTATCATTATATCTATATCACGGTGCAAGCGATTAAAAAGCTCGCCAAGCTGAGCGGGAGTTGCTGAATCAACGCTTATTATGCGCTCGTAGTCAAGGCGCATATCGTCCTCAAGCAGCACGCTGCCCTGAACTCCGTCGGTCAAAAATTCAAGTCTTTCGGGAAGCTCATCACTGCAAGCGCAATAGGACTGTATATCCATCATTTTAAAAATCTCACGCAATGCAAAGGCAGAGCCTACCGCATCCGCATCGGGATGAACGTGAAATATTATAAGCGTTTTCTTATTCTCACACAGCGAAAGGCAGAGCTCATCGAGTGAAAGAGCCTTAAATCTCTCCATCCTCGCCCTCCTCTTCCTCGGGGCTTATCTCAATACTGTTAAGAAGCTTTGAAATATGCGCTCCGTGCTCGATGGAATGATCCTCAATAAATGTAAATTCGGGCGTCATGCGAAGATTCAAGCGTCTTGCAACCTCTCTGCGTATAAATCCCGCAGAGGATTTAAGTCCCCTTGCAACCTCTTTTTTATCTCCCTGCATAGCCGAATAATAAACCTTTGCAAATTTAAGGTCGCCCGTTACGTCAACGGCAGTTATGCTTATAAAAGCATCGGTTATTCGAGGGTCCTTTACCTCGCGGAGTATCATAGAAAGCTCCTTTTTTACCTCGTCATTTATTCTGCCACGTCTATACTTTGCCATATATTTATCTCCTTTTTTACTCAATTATCGTTATTGTCGTTATTATCATTATCAAAAATTAAATTTGCATTTTGCTTTTGCTTCATTTCAAGATATGCCCAATCGAGGTAATAAGGCTCAAATGCAATGTGAAAGCGTTCAGAATCATTGTAGCACTCGAAAAGCATCTTTTTATCCGCCGCAAGATATTCCCACAAAAATGATTCGTTTGTTATCTTCGTCTCGCTTGACGGAGTAAAGGATATATCGGCTATCACCGAACCACCGAAGAATCGAAGCTCAACACTCACCGATCTATCACTTGCCTCGTTGCGCGCAAGCATCATCATTGTTGAGCAAAATGCGGTAAACAAAGCAAAATTGCTCTTTATAGAAACGCCATCCTCGCTATTCTTAACGGTAAGGCTATTAATTGGCACGGCGAAAAGCCTTGAAAGCTTGTAAAGCTGCTCACAATATCCGTTTACTATTTCGTCCTCGTCAAAAACGAGGTTAAAGCGTTCAAGCGACGTAAAAGCGTCGGTGATATCATCGCAAAAATCAAAAAAATCATTGCGCATAGCATCAAGCCTTTTACTCATTCTTGATGGCTTTGATACGATGCTGCTTGAAAACACAAATATTTCGCTCTTCTCCCTTGCAAGGCGCAAGAACGCCTCAACGGGGATATCAACTCTTAATATAAGACAGGATGTTGCCGTTGGATATATTGACGAAACGACTATATAAGCCTCTCGATTTTTCTCAAAAACGTAGAGTCTTTCCTCATATCCCTTTAAAAATTCCTCGATTTCCAAAAGCACAT
>JAZLCC010000157.1:0-7266 GCA_045614065.1 Eubacteriales bacterium
CCAATATACTTTAAGAACGCCGCAGATGGATTGATAGCATATATTGACGATCTTTTCGGTGCGGAAAATATGACCTTGTGTAAGGAGCATATAAAGAGAATATTGAGAAACGCTTAATTTTTTGAAGGTTAGATTATGTTAAAAAAGACTAAATTCGTAAATATAATATGCATAGTCTTGGTTTTGTCTGTACTGGCGCTTGCTTTGGCGGTAGGTCTTTTCGGCATTAGTAAATTGCGAAATGACACGCCAATTGATTTGCTTGGCGATTTCACACAAGCTACTGAACCGCCGCCCATTGCAAACAATCAGCAAAATCCATTTCCTTATAAGGTGCGTTCTGACCAAACGGTAAGCGCGGTACATCTTCGCGCGCAGAGCTTTGGAGATTATGATGGTAAGTCTTGGGGCTCCGCCACTCCGTACACATCGCGTATTGATGAGAAATATCCTGCTACTTATCTTTCCTCAAAGTCTATTGAATACAGAGCGGCTTTGGATCCTGCAGAAAATCCTTTGGTTGCATTGGAGATTATACCTTACAATTCCGTTGAGGTTGTTCCTGTGTACACCATAACTTCAACTGCGCCCGCTTTGGGCTCGATAGAATATGCAGAGGAGTATAATATTCCATCGGATGACGTTAATGCAAATTCTATAAGAAACGATTATTATAGAATGTATTATTATGATTATACCGATATATCATATCAGCCCGTGGGCCTTGATGATGAATATTTAGCTTATGAAAAGGAATACTCTGAATTTGTAAAGGAACAGTATCTTAATATTGATCCTGAAATGAAGGAGTATTTATTGGAACTATCAAAGGAAAAGTATTTCGGTCAATATACAACTAATCTTCCGGAAATGGTTGCCGAGTACGTAAAGGGTATTTGCGAATATTCTATGGATTACGATCATACTCTTGACGAGCAGGAAGATGTAGTTCGTGCTTTTATAGAGGATTATAAAAAGGGGAATTGCAAGCATTTTGCAACTTTTGGCACGTTGATGTTTAGGGCGCTCGGCGTTCCCGCAAGGTATGTTATAGGTTATATAACCTCCACAAGGGCAAACGAATGGGTTGAGGTTTCAAGCCTTGATGCACATGCTTGGGTTGAAATATACGTTGATGGATTTGGTTGGAAAACTGTTGAGGTTACTCCCGCAAGAAACAATGAGCTCACCTTAAAGCCTGTAGACGTTAGTAAATTCTATGATGGCATACCGCTTTTGCCTGAACAGATTTTGGAAGGATTTGAAGAGCTTGAGGAAAAGGGATATACTTATGAGGTTACTATTAGCGGAGAAGTAACTGAACCCGGAAAAGCTCAAAGCCTTATAGAATCTATTAAAATTTACAACGAGAACGGTGTTAACGTAACTAATAACTATAAAATAACTCTTGAAACGGGAGAAATGATCGTTAAGATAGGAACTATCACTCTTTGGAGCTTAGATATGCAATATGATTACAACGGTATTTTGACGTCGGATCTCAGTAACTGTAGAGTTATTTTGCCCGAAGGCGGACTTTGGGAGGGACATTCTATTTCTCTTAAGAAAAAAGAAATCTCCACAACTCCCGGTATTCATCTCCATACCTTTGCGGTGGTAGTAACGGACGAAAATGGTGAGAACGTTACCGAGCTCTATTCTTACGTTAATAAATTTGGAAACGTAGAGGTTATACCAAGACCTATTACGGTTATCGCGGGTAGTGCCAGCAAGGAATATGATGGGGCTGAGCTTACCTGTAACAAGTTGAAAAATGAATTGGAGATTGATTTAGCTGTAGGCGATAGGATAGAAAGCTTTACCGTCGAGGGAGCGCTAACCGAGGTGGGAAGAGCTCCAAACGTTATTACTGATATCGTTATAGTTAATGAAAAGGGTGAAGACGTAACATCCAGTTATCAGATAGAAACGGTAGACGGAGAGCTTACCGTAAGTAAAAAAATATAAAGGGAATGTAAAATGTTATACGATAGTTACCATGCGAAAATATCAAAGATAGTCGTATTTCTAAGAAAAATATTTAGGCACATCGTATTAATAAGTATTGTGTTGGGACTTTTGCTTGCTGCATTGGTTGCCTTTATGATCACCAAGGGAATGGTTATTGACGACTCTTCTGTTGCTGATAATTTTGAAATTACCTATGGTGATTCGCTTCCAATGGATGCAAACGCAATATTCTCTAAGGTTTCTTATGAATATTCTTCCGACGGCGCTACGTGGAGCAACGATCTCCCATTACGCCCGGGTGAATATTTTGTAAGAGCAACCGCAAAGTCGATATTTGGTCAAGCTAAATACGGAAACGTTTATACCTTTAAGGTTGTTCCTAAAGAGGTTGAGGTTTTCGTTGAGGATGAGCAAATTCTTTATGGCGAAATCCCAACCGCTTCTGCAGAGCTTTCTTATAATGATAAGCTTGTTTGTGAAGGCTTTGTTTATGCAGATCGTTTTGCTAAGAATACCGAGATAGCTCCTGATTTAAATACCGTAAAGATATTTAGTGAAGATGACGTTGACGTTACCGATTCTTACGTAATTAAAGCCAAAAGCACAAATATAGACGTAGAGCCAAGACCGATACTTGTTACGGTCTCCGATCAAGAGATGGTATATAATGATACCGTATTCTCCTATGACGGATATGAGCTTCATGAGGGAACTTTGGCAGAAGGCGACGTTCTTCAGGCAACGTTTGATAAATATCTTGTAGACGTTGGCTCGATAGAAAATACCCCTCAGCTACGTGTTGTTACTTCGGATGGATTTGATATAAGTATGCATTATATCATTTTAACCGAAATAGGAATGCTTACGGTTGATTACCGCCCCATTATTATTCAAACCTCTGATGCGGAAAAGGTTTATGATGATACCGCACTTACCAGTGAGAGCTTTGAGATAATAGGTGAGTATGATATTGTTGAGGGACACATTGCAGAATGTGTTTCAAGTACATCTATCACTAACGTTGATGAGTGCGAAAACATTCTTGTTGTAAAGATCAAAAATGCCGAAGGCGATAATAAAACTCCCAATTATTCTCTATTCTATGAGACGGGAATGCTTAAAGTAACCCCAAGACCTCTCAACGTTACCTCTCTTGATGCCACTTGGGTTTATGATGGTATTTATCATAGTGGAGAATTCGTAACTTACGGTCTTGTTAGTGGTCATACTGCCACTATATCGGGGTCTACGATTATCGACGTGGGCGAGAAAGAAAACGCAGGCTTGGTGGAAGGAATCATTGATGCCAACAGCAATGACGTTATGGCTAATTATGAGATAATCTATGGCGAAAAGGGAACTCTTTCTGTAACAAAGCGTCCTATTACAATACGCTACGAGAGCAGTACTGAAGGTAACGTATATGATGGTACGGAAAAGATTTTTGATAAATACGAAATAGACCATAACACTCCTACAGCTGCGGGCGACGGATTTAAATTTACTTTCCCGACCTTTAAATTTGCGGGAGAGTATATTGACGCCAATAAGCCCGAAGTAAAGATTACCGCTTGGCGTGATGTTCAAAACGAAAATGGGCAAACGGTTGCGGAATTAAAAGAGTTTAAATTTGATGATAATTATGAGGTTACCGAAATCCTTGGAACTATTATTATCGATAAGCGCGAGATAACGCTCCAGCCTATAGATAACAGAAAGGAGTACGATGGTAATCCTTTGGAGCCTCAAGAATACAAGATAACTCGGGGGGATCTGCCCGCAGAGCATTTGCTTGATGTAAAGTTCAAGCCATTGAACGCTATTGATGCCGGTGAATATTACTCGGAGATCGATCTTGATAATACCTTTGTTTTCCTTGAAAGCGGTGAAGATGTTACCGTAAATTTTGCTATTACTACCGAAAAAGGAACCATTACTATAGATCCCATAAGCATAACGCTTAGAGCAAACAGTGATAATAAACGTTATGACGGAACTCCCCTTGTTAATAGTGGATATACAGTCGAGGGTTCGCTTCTTGAAGGACATACTGTTAGCGCAACCGTTAATGGATCTCAGATTGAAATTGGATGGAGCGAGAACGTAATAGATAAAACAAGCGTTGTTATTCTTGATTCAAACGGCAACGTCGTTAATCTTAATAATTATACAATTACTTATTATAGTGGAACACTTACAGTTCGCGGCATATATCTTTCTGTAACCGCAAACAGCGATTCAAAGCAATATGACGGTGAACCGTTGTTTGGAAGCGATGTAACCGTTGACGAGCTTTCCAAAGATAATGAAGGACTTCTCGAAGGACATCGCATTGAGTATATCTTATCCGGTTCTCGAACAAACGTAGGAACTGCAGATAACGTGATCGAAACGATTGAAGTTTTTGATGCAGAGGGTAATCTTGTTACAGGGTACTATGAAATTATAAGAAATAACGGAGTTCTAAAGGTAACTCCGATATGTATTACCGTTAACACAGAAGATTTCGAAAAGACCTACGACGGAACGCCCCTTGAGCCTTATTTCGATATCGAAAGTATTCGCGAATATGTTTTGGAGAAGGATATCATCAACGTTTCACGTGGTGAATCGATAACCAATGCAGGTTCAATAAAAAACAGTGTAATCATAACAGTAGTTGATCCGAATGCAAAGAAAGATGATCCGGAATATGAAGGTTATGAGGATAATTATAGCTTTAATTATAATTACGGAACGCTTACTGTAAATCCGATAAAGATTATTATTGAAACTGGCAGTGCGGAAAAATTCTATGATGGCACTCCTCTTATATATAACGAATATTTTAGTAGTAATATTTTAGATGTGATATTGCCCAAGGATACCTTTAATGCATATTGGTTTTCTGAATTGACAAACGCGGATGAAGTTCCTAATCTTATGTTCTTTGAAATAATCGATCCTGAAGCATCTGAAAAAGAAAAAGACATGTTTGCTATGGGTAATTACGTTATAGATATGGAAAATTCCAACATTGGAACTCTGATGGTAAAGCAACGCAGTATTTTGATTAGACCGAAGCCTGATGTGGTCTCTAAGGTTTATGACGGAATACCTTTGACATGCTATGACTATGATGTGATTCCTCAAGATATTGAGAATGATGGATTTATTAACGGTGAGCGTATTATGGATATAGAGTTCAGTTCAGTAACAAATGCAACTCACGATAGTCCTCATAAAATATTTATAGCTGACGTAACGGTTTCCGGTAATGGAGCGGATAACTACAAATTTATCGTTGAAGACACTTATCTTGAAATTACTCCTCGTAAAATATACGTTGTTTCTGGAGACGCCGAAAAATTATACGATGGAACACCGTTAATATATCATGTTTTCGAAGTGTTATTACCAAACGATGAATATTACGATTTGGTTTACGGTCATTGGATTTCAGGTGATAATATAGACGGTGCAATAACCGATGTGGGTGAAGCCCCCAATACTTTCGACCCTAATGCTTTTGAAATTTACGATGAGAGCGGCCAGGAGGATGTAACAGATAACTATATTATTACCTCTTCTGAGGGCATACTTAAAGTTTTACCTAATAAAATAAATATCGAATTGGATGTTTTGAAGAAGACTTATGACGGTAATCCTTTAAGTTATTCTAACTCTGATTTTTACAAGATTGAGTTGAGTGATTGGAAGTTCCCTGAGGAATACAGCGTCGAGGTTGATGTAACCTTCACAAATCCCAACGTACATACTCTTACCGTTGGAGAGATGAATTTAAATATTCGTGAGTACATCCTCATAAGGGTATATAATGCCCAAAACGAAATAGTTGGAATATATTATCCTACTATAGTGGGCAAAAACGATGACGTTATAGCAGAAATTAAACCTAAGAATATTACATTCGAGGCTGCAAGTGAGGAACGCTGTTTTGTTGAAGGAGAAGTTTTATCTAATCAAACCACTATCATTAGCTTAGGCTCGCTTATTCAGGGGCATAGCTATGAAGCTGTTGTTTCCGGTGAAATTGATCAAATTGGTAGTGTTGGGAATGAATTGCATAAAGTTACTATTTATGATGAATACGGAAATGATGTTAGCAAAAATTACAACATAAGACTTAAGAATGGTACATTGGAGTACTATCCACCCGAAGAGAAATAAACAAAAAAAGAAAACGCTCTTGAGAAATCAAGAGCGTTATTCTTTTTGTAAGTATGATTAATCAATTATATGCTCCATAAAACATTGGCGCGGACAATTTATTTTCCCATCGAGTAGAGACGTGTTATATCCTACAATAGAAAATTCGTTTTTTTCGTAAAGGCGTATTGCACCTATGTTTTTTGAGTTTGTAGCAAGGCGTATAGACGAGCAATTAAGCTCTTTTGCAAGCTTTTTTGCAAAGGTCAACATTTCTGATGCAATGCCTATGCCCATGTGCTCGGGATCAACGCAAAGCGTATGGATAATAAGGGCAGGGAAATCGGAATTTGCGGTTGCCCAAGATATATTTTTATAATCATCGGGTTGAACACAGTCAAGGATAACCGATCCAAATACCGAGCCTTCCGAATCATATACGTAAAGCGTGTCGAGTGCAAGAGCGGTGTCGGCGGTAGCCTTTGTGGGATATACGCCTTTTATCCAGCTCATATAGCTTCCATTCGCACTTTGATAGTCGATTACGTCGTCATAGAGCTTTGCTATTAACGGAGTGTCCTTTTCTGTTGCTTTTCTTATCATAAAGGCGGTCTCCGTTTAACGGTTGCCAAGAGCAGATGCAACGATATTCTCATAGGAAAGTCCGTATTTATCAGCAATATCGCGAGCATAGCTCTTTCCGTCGGGTTTCATTCGATAAATCTTAAATGAGCGCTTTCCGTCCTCGATTCCCGCAACGAGAGAATCTATCTTTTTGCCACCCTCTTTAGCGGTGCGGGCGTTGATGTTATCTATCTCCGCAGCAAGCTCATGAAGGTGAGTTGAGAAGAGGCAACGGCAACCGATGCGGCTAAATCCCGCAAGCACCTCTGCGGCAATATAAGATGCCTCATATGAGCCCGTTGAAGAAAGCGATTCATCAAGAAGCACAAGGCTTTCACTTGTAACGTCTTCAAAGATATCACGAAGTCTTGCGCATTCCTCACCAAGACGACCCTTATCTATTGTATCCTCGGAGCCTGTGGGAAAATGAGTAAAGATTGCGTCAACAGGGCTTATTACCGCCTTCGTGGCGCCTACTGCCAAGCCAAGCTGAGCAAGGGCGAAGGTGTGACCTACTGAGCA
>JAZLCC010000158.1:0-25556 GCA_045614065.1 Eubacteriales bacterium
GTAAGCCCGCACTCGGCGTAGGCGCAGGTAACACCCCCGCTATTATTGACGATACCGCTGACATTCTTTTAGCGGTAAACTCTATCATTCACTCCAAGACCTTTGATAACGGTATGATCTGCGCATCCGAGCAGTCGGGTATCGTTCTTGAGAGCATATATGATACGGTTAAGGCAGAGTTTGCAAGAAGAGGATGTTATTTCCTTAACGAGGAAGAGACCGAGAAGGTTCGCAAGGCTATTCTTATTAACGGCGCTCTTAATGCAAAGATCGTTGGTCAGAAGGCGGCAAGAATTGCAGAGATCGCAGGTGTAAGCGTTCCCGTGGGAACAAAGATCCTTATCGGTGAGGTTGAAAGCGTTGAGCTCTCCGAGGAATTTGCTCACGAAAAGCTCTCTCCTGTTCTTGCTATGTATAAGGCAAAGGATTTTGCCGAGGCGCTTGATAAGGCGGATAAGCTTGTTGAGGACGGCGGATTTGGCCACACCTCTTCGCTCTTTATTAATGAGATAACCGAGACTGAAAAGCTCTCGGCATATATGGCAAGAATGAGAACCTGCCGTATACTTGTAAATACTCCTTCCTCTCACGGCGGTATAGGAGACCTTTATAACTTCAAGCTCGCTCCCTCGCTTACGCTTGGTTGCGGCTCTTGGGGTGGTAACAGTGTATCCGAAAACGTAGGTGTTAAGCATTTGCTTAACGTAAAAACAGTAGCAGAGAGGAGAGAGAATATGCTTTGGTTCAGAGCACCTGAAAAGGTATATATTAAGAAGGGTTGCCTCCCCGTAGCTCTCGATGAATTGAGAACTGTTAGAGGCGCAAAGAAGGCGTTTATCGTAACCGATACCTTCCTTTACCAGAACGGCTATACAAAGCCGATAACCGATAAGCTTGATGCAATGGGCATTCAGCACGCTACGTTCTTTAACGTTCAGCCTGATCCCACTCTTGCAAACGCAATCGAGGGCGCGGCTCAGATGAGAGCATTTGCACCCGATACTATAATAGCTCTCGGCGGTGGCTCGGCTATGGACGCCGCAAAGATCATGTGGGTACTCTATGAGCATCCCGAGGCAGACTTTATGGATATGGCAATGAGATTCATTGATATCCGTAAGAGAGTTTATAACTTCCCCAAGATGGGTGAGAAGGCGTACTTTATTGCAATTCCTACCTCTGCGGGTACGGGATCCGAGGTTACTCCCTTTGCGGTTATTACCGATGAAAAGAGCGGAGTAAAGTATCCTCTTGCGGATTATGAGCTTCTTCCCAATATGGCAATTATTGATACCCATTTTCATATGTCCGCTCCTAAGGGACTCACTGCGGCATCGGGTATCGATGCAGTAACTCACGCAGTTGAGGCGTACGCAGCTATGCTTGCAACCGACTACACCGACGGTCTTGCGCTTCAGGCTCTTAAGAATATCTTTAAGTATCTCCCCAGAGCATACGATAACGGTCAGACCGACGTTGAGGCTCGTGAGAAGATGGCTAATGCCGCAACCATGGCAGGTATGGCTTTTGCAAACGCATTCCTTGGCGTATGCCATTCTATGGCTCACAAGCTTGGAGCATTCCACCACTTGCCTCACGGAGTTGCAAATGCATTGATGATAGAAGAGGTTATTAGATTTAATGCTTGCGAGACCCCTGCAAAGATGGGTACCTTCTCGCAGTACGATCACCCCCACACTCTTGCAAGATATGCAGAAATTGCCGATGCCTTGGGTCTTTCGGGTAATACCGATGAGGAGAAGCTTGAAAGCCTTATAGGTGCTATTAACGAGCTTAAGGCTCGCGTAGGCATTAAGGCTACCATTAAGGATTACGGCATTGATGAAGCCGATTTCCTTGCTCGCCTTGACGATATGGTAGAGCAGGCGTTTGACGATCAGTGCACGGGCGCTAACCCCCGTTATCCTCTTATGAGCGAGATCAAGCAGATGTATCTCAACGCTTATTACGGTAATCATTTTGTTGAAGCAGAGATGCCGAATATAGAGGCTTAAGGAGGTAGAATTATGAAATTGGATAATATTATAGTCGTCAGCAAAAACAAGGTTCTCTACCGCGATGGAGACAAATGCATTAAGCTCTTTGACGAGCATTATTCCAAATCAGACGTTCTTAACGAGGCTTTAAATCACGCAAGAATTGAGGAAACAGGTCTTAATATTCCCAAAATACACGAGGTAACTCTTGTTGACGGAAGATGGGCTATCATTCTTGAATATATTGAGGGAAAAACTCTTGCTCAGCTTATGGAAGAGAATCCCGAAAAGAAAAATGAATATATCGAGCTTTTGGTCGATCTTCAAATGGAGGTTCACTCCAAGGTTTCTCAGCTCCTTACAAAGCTTAAGGATAAGATGAACCGCAAGATCGCAAACACTAATTTTGATTCTACTACGCGCTATGATCTCCATACTCGCCTTGAATCTATGCCTAAGCATAACAAGGTATGCCACGGAGATTTTAATCCTACGAATATAATTATAACTCCCGAGGGAAAGCCTTATATCGTAGACTGGGCGCACGTTACACAGGGTAACGCTTCGGCTGACGTTGCACGCACCTATCTCTTGTTCTGCCTTGAGGGCGACGTAGAGGGCGCTAACGTTTACCTTGATACCTTCTGCAATAAGAGCGGCACTGCAAAGCAGTACGTTCAGAAATGGATGCCTATCGTTGCGGCTTCGCAGTCGGTTAAGGGTAACGAGCACGAGCTTGAATTTTTGGCATCTTGGGTAAGCGTTGTAGATTACGAATAAAAATTTAATAGTTGTTAATTGATGTTGAGGGGGAGAAAGCTTTCTTAAAAGAAAGCTTTCTCCCCCTCATATTATTATTTTTGATTATTAATTAACCTAAAAGATATATAAGAGCGCCTGCGACGATTCCGAGCACCATAAGACCTGCAAGAACGAAGCAAATAATGCGAGTGGTTTTTTTATTCATAGTATCACCTCAAAATTAATTGGTATCAAAGGAAAGCTGGAGAGTAGAGAGGTCGCTATCGGGAATGGTAGCGCCGCTTGCGGGAATCTTCAGCTTTTTGTATCCCTTGGCATAGGATTCGGGAATATTTGCGGTAGCAAATTTAAGCTTGTCGTTCTTCTTCATGGTCATAAGAGTTACGCCGCCTGAGGTACGAGTCGCCTTTTGCGGGATAAGAGATGTCTTAATAACGATAGCGCGCTCGGCGGAGCTAACCAAAAGAATATCGTAGGGATCCTTATCTACCTCGTAGAATACGGCACAAAGGGGAGAGGCGGAGGAATATGCGTTAACAAGCTTTTTGCGGTTACCCTTGGTCTCGTAGGAGCTTGCGGGAACACGAACACCCTTGCCGTTCTCGAAGATATAAACGAAATTCTCGGTTTCGGGATATCCTGCTTGTATTCTCATAAACACGGGGCATTCACCCTCGTCCATACCGAGCTTTGCGGGCAAAAATTCACCCATAGCCGAAGCCTTGCAGCAATCAAAGTCTGCAACTCTTGAGCGGTATATTTGGCACTTGTTGGTAACGAAGATTATATCCGAGATATTCTCGGCATCAAAGGATTGAACGATAGCATCGCCGTCCTTAAGCTTTTGCTCGTCGTTTCCACGGAGAGACTGAAGCGTTATCTTCTTAAAGTAGCCTTCCTTGGTGAGGTAGAGTCGGGTATTGAAGTTTTCAACCTCGTCGCTAACCTCGTATTCGATGATATCGTCGGTGTGAATTATCTGCGAACGGCGAGGCTGAGCGTATTTCTTCTTTATTTCGGTAAGCTGATTCGAGATAAGAGCCTTTATCTTAAGCTCGTCGGCAAGGATATCCTCAATTCGAGCTATCTCTGCCTGCAAGCTCTCGATCTCGTTTATACGGTTGATAATATATTGCTTGTTGAGGTTGCGGAGCTTGATTTCTGCAATATATTCTGCCTGGATCTCGTCGATGTTAAAGCCCGACATAAGGTTGGGGATAACGTCCTCTTCCTTTTCGGTGTGGCGGATTATGCGTATAGCCTTGTCGATATCAAGAAGTATCTTGCCAAGACCCATAAGCAAATGGAGCTTATCTTGCTTCTTCTTAAGATCGTAGGTGAGCTCACGGCGAACGCAGGAGATTCTAAAGGTTATCCAAGCCTTTAAAATATCTATGATTCCAAGCTGCATAGGACGTGAATCAACGAGAACGTTGAAGTTGCATTTAAAGCTATCCTCGAGAGGAGTCATTTTAAAGAGCTTTGCCATAAGCTTATCGGGATCAACGCCACGGCGAAGATCGAGCGTAAGCTTGAATCCGCTAAGGTCTATTTCATCACGGAAATCAACGACCTCTTTGAGCTTCCCGTCCTTAACGAGGTCGGATATCTTGTTGAGTATCATTTCTATCGAGGTAGAGTAGGGTATCTGCACGATGTCAATGCAGTTGTTCGCCTTATCGTAGTTGTAGCGAGAGCGAATTTTGATAGAGCCCGAGCCTGTTTCGTAAACCTTTTTCATATCCTCGCGGTTGTAGATTATAGCGCCGCCGCCGGGGAAGTCGGGAGCCTTTACGATATCAAGTATCTTCTCGATAGAAACCTTGGGGTTTTTAAGTATAGCAATGGTTCCGTCGCATATCTCGGCAAGGTTAAAGGAGCAGATGTTTGACGCCATACCAACCGCAATACCCATATTTGGAGTAACGAGTATATTGGGGAAGTTTGTGGGGAGAAGCACGGGCTCCTTCATTGTGTTATCGTAGTTGTCCACAAAATCAACGGCGTCCTTGTCGATACCTCTAAAGAGCTCGGCACAGAAGCTGTCAAGCTTTACCTCGGTGTAACGAGAAGCCGCAAAGCTCATATTTGAGGAATATTGCTTACCAAAGCTTCCTTTGGAGTCAACGAGAGGGTGGAGAAGCGATTCGTTTCCGCGAGTTAAGCGCACGAGAGTTTCATATATCGCCATATCGCCGTGAGGATTGAGCTTCATGGTTTGTCCTACGACGTTTGCGCTCTTGGTTCGAGGACCTGTGAGAAGTCCCATTTTATACATTGTATAAAGAAGCTTTCTGTGAGATGGCTTAAGACCGTCTATTTCGGGGATAGCTCGAGAAACTATAACGCTCATAACGTAGGGCATATAGTTTTTCTCTATCGTATCGGTAATAAGCTGCTCCTCTGCGGGAGCGTAAACTATCTCGTAGGCATCCTTAAGGCTTGAGCCCTTTGATGCCTTTGAAGCCTTTTGCGTTTTCTTTGCCATTTGTTTTCCGTCCTTGTGATTTATGTATCTTGTAATCTTATTCTTTGTTAACCTTTAAGACCGTGTGCGCGGCGGCGCGTATCATTCGGTTGTAGAGAGCGAGCCCTAATCCATCCTTTTTGGGAAGATGTGCGTATATTTTGTCGAGCTCGAGCTCATCCGCCTCGCGTAAGGCGCAAAATAGGCGTTTTGCTTGCGTTGAAAGATCATTGCGATTGCCAACGTCGATAAATTTTACCGAGCTTAAAAGCGGTATTTCCTCGGTGTAGGCAAGCATAAGGCAGTTTTCACTCGTTGAGCTTTGCAAAACGAAATCTATTACGTCGTCTTGCTCTCCGTCAAGCAAAACAAGATCTGCCTTTGGAGCATAGTGGCGGTATTTCATACCCGGAGATAAGGGCCGCTCGTTTTCCTTTAGCGCCTCGGTTACTGCCGCGGCAACGCTCACGTTCTCGCAAACGCACAAAAGCGCGTCGCGCGTGATTGCACCCGGGCGAAGCAGGGTAAGGCTGTCGCCGTCTGCCTTGACTATTGTTGATTCAAGACCTATCTCGGCGCTTCCGCCCTCGATTATAGCGTCTATTCTTCCGTTCATATCCTTAACTACGTGTCGGCTCTCGGTGGGAGAGGGACTGCCCGAAAGATTTGCCGAGGGAGCGGCAATTGCAATATTAGTCTCCTTAATAAGCGCTCGCGCTATCTCGTGCGAGGGGCATCTTACTGCAACGGTATCGAGTCCGCCCGTAACGTCGGATGGTACAGTCTCCTTTTTGGGGAGAATTACCGTGAGGGGGCCCGGCATAAACGCCTTCGCAAGCTTGTAATAGAGCGGAGAGGTGTATGCGTATTTTTCGGCATCCTCAGGCTCTGCGATATGGATAATAAGCGGATTATCCGAGGGTCTGCCCTTTGCCGCGTATATTTTTTTTGCCGCCGAGCTGTCGGTTGCCAATGCACCGAGTCCGTAGACCGTCTCGGTGGGGAAGGCAACGAGGCCGCCTCTTTTGAGTATCTCTGCGCAGTGCTTTATTTTTTCTATATCTATATTTTCACTGTCGATAGCTATTATCTGCGTTTGCATTTTTAGCTCCTTTTTTATGATGCGCTGTTTTTTAGCTTTTCTGCCGTATCTGCGGTTATAAGCGCATCTATCATGGCGCCTATATTTCCGTCAAGAAAGGCTTGGAGTGAGTAGAGGGTAAGACCTATGCGATGGTCGGTTATACGCCCCTGAGGGTAATTATAGGTGCGTATACGCTCGCTTCGGTCTCCCGTGCCAACCTGACTCTTGCGGTCTGATGCGATTTTTTCGTTTTGCTCTGTGAGCTTTATATCGTAGAGCTTGGTTTTGAGCATTTTAAGAGCCTTATCACGGTTTTTAAATTGGCTTCGCTCTTCTTGACACTCAATGATAATGCCTGTCGGCTTATGAGTGATGCGAACGGCCGATTCGGTCTTGTTTATATGCTGACCGCCCGCTCCGCTTGATTTGCAGGATTCAACGATTATGTCGGCAGGGTTTATCTCGATTTCAACGTCCTCTGCCTCGGGGAGAACGGCAACGGTTGCCGTTGAGGTCTGTATTCTTCCTTGCGATTCGGTTTCGGGCACTCTTTGAACACGGTGAACTCCGCTTTCAAACTTAAATCTCGAATAGGCGCCGTCGCCCTCTATCATAAAGGTAACCTCACGGAATCCGCCGAGCTCGGTTTCGTTTGCGTTCATAAGCGAAATTTTAAAGCCTGCCGATTCTGCGTACATCGAGTACATTCTGTAAAGCACCGCCGCAAAGAGAGCCGCTTCCTCGCCGCCCGCGCCGCTTCGTATCTCGACCATAACGTTTTTATCGTCGTTAGGATCACGGGGGAGAAGAAGTATTTTAAGCTCGTCAAAGAGCGTTTCAAGCTTTGCCTTTGCTTCCTTGTATTCAAGCGAGGCAAGCTCACGCATATCGGCGTCAAGCGGCTCGTCGAGCATCTCCTTAAGATCTGCGCACTCCCTCTCGGTAGCCTTATATTCACGGAATTTTTCAATTATTGGTGTAAGCGCCTTATACTCCTTCATAAGAGCCGTATATTTTTCCTGATTGGAAAATATAGAGGGGTCTTGAAGCTCGGTTTCTATCGATATATATCTCTTTTCGGCGTCGTTAAGCTTTTCTAACATATATTTTCGGGGTGTCCTTTAAGGTTTTATTTAAAATCAGTCAAAGTTGTAAAACGCCTTGATTGCTCTGTGCGTTTCGTAAACGTCTGCCTTTGCGGCAAGCTCGTAGGGTGCGTGCATTGCAAGAAGCGGAACACCGAGGTCGATGGTTTCGATATTGTGCTTGGAGATATATTTTGCAACGGTTCCGCCGCCGCCTGCATCTACCTTGCCAAGCTCTGCCGATTGCCATACCACGTTTTGAGTATCCATTGCGGCACGAAGCCAAGCAACGAACTCTGCGTTTGCATCGTTGGTATCGTACTTACCGCCCGAGCCTGTGTACTTTGTGAATACCGCTCCGCAACCGACGATAGCCGAGTTGAGCTTTTCAAATACCTCGGGGAAGGTAGGGTCAAAGCCTGCGCAAACGTCTGCCGAGAGGCATTTTGATCTTGCACGCATGAGCGCAGGATTTACCTTGAGCGAGAATGCTATCTCGTTCATTATATCAAGCATAAGATCGCTCTGCATCCCGCTTGCGCCGTCGCTACCCGTTTCTTCCTTGTCGGCAAGAATGCACATTATCGAATTTTTCGCGTCGAGCGATTCTGTAAGCGCCGTAAGCGAGGGGTATGCGCAAACTCTGTCATCGTGGCCGTATGCGCCGATAAGCGAGCGGTCAAAGCCTACGTCGCGCGCCTTGAGAGCGGGAACGACGCAAAGCTCGGAAGAGAGGAAGTCCTCTTCCACAATGCCGTATTTTTCGTTTATAAGCTTAAGAATTGCCGTTTTTACCGAGTTGTCGTCCTCGTCGCTTGCGGGCATATTGCCGAGAAGCACGTTGAGCTGCTCACCCTTGATTCCCTCGGAGAGTGTGAGCTTGCTCTGCTCTCTGCCAAGGTGGGGGAGAAGGTCGGTGATATAGAATATCGGGTCGGAATCGTCCTCACCTATCTTTATATCGATGGTGCGAAGATCCTTTGTTATAACAACTCCGTGAAGAGCAAGAGGGGTTGCCACCCACTGATATTTGCGTATACCGCCGTAGTAGTGGGTCTTAAAATATACGAGCCCCGTATCCTCGTAGAGAGGTCTTTGCTTTATGTCAAGTCTTGGCGCATCAATGTGAGATGCAACTATTCTAAGGCCGTTTTTTGCGCCGTCGCTGCCGATTGTAAAAACGAAAAGGTTTTTTCCGCGGTTGTTGTAGTAGAGCTTATCTCCGACCTTTATTTCGTCGCCGAGCTGATACTCACGAAATCCGTAGGGCGTGAGCATATCGATAGCAACCTTTACTGCCTCGCGCTCGGTCTTTGCGGCGTCAAGAAAGCTCTTGTAGCCCTCGGCGTACTTAAAAGCCGCCTCTATATTTTTTGCGTCGGTCTTTTCATAGACGCTCTTTTTCTCATATTTCAATTCATTGTTCATTTTACGCTTACTCCGTTCCTGTAGAATGTATTTTTGTAGTAATCTGCGGCGCTTCTTACCGCCTTGACGTAGCTTCTTGTTTTTTTATCTGGAATCTTGCTTAATGATTCGCCGTCCTCTGAATATTCGGTGTCGTTAAGCCAAGAGTCAACGGTGCTCTCTCCCGCATAGTATGCGGCAATTGCCGTATCCCATTTTTTGTACTTGTTGAAAAGATAGCGCAGATAGTAGGCGCCGTAGCTTATGGCGGTCTCGGGGTCGTAGAGCGAGTCTATATTGATATCCTTATCAAAATGTATATCCGAAGAAAGCAGCTTCACGGTGTCGCCCGACATCTGCATAAGTCCTATGCTTCCGTCTTCCGATCTTAAGCTTTCATCAAAGGAGCTTTCAACGTTTATAACCGCATAGAGCATATATTCGGGTACGTTATATTCCGATGCGTATTTTTCAACGTATTCACTGTATTTTATTGGGTGATTTGATTTTTGCACAAGCGTTATTATAGAATTTATCAAAATGCTTAAAAGAAGTGCGCCGATGAGTATTGCCGCTATTATTGCGGCGCGTTTTCTTGAACTCATAGCTTATCTCCCAAAAGCTCGGTGAGAAGGTCGGATGCCTTTTTTGAAAGGTCGCTTATATTGCCGTTGTTGATTATTATTCTATCCGCGCGCTCGATGTAAAATTCATCGCTTTTTTGCGCCTTGGTGCGAAGCGTTGCATCCTCAAGGCTTAAGCCGTCGCGCTCGGCAATACGCATTATGCGGAGCTCTGCGGGGGCGATGAAGGCTACGGTGAGGTCGCAATCGGCATAAAATCCCGATTCGAAAAGCGTGGGGGCGTCAACAATTAAGAGGCTCACGCCTTTTTCTGCTTCGGCTTTTGCAATCTCTCGTATTCTGTTTGCAACTATTGGGAGCACCGTGGCGTTTAAAAGGCTTAATTTTTCTTTGTCGCTAAAGACTTCTCTTGCAAGCGCTCTGCGGTCAAGCTCACCGCACTCGGTAATCACACCGTCGCCAAATTCACGTCTTATTGCGTCAAGAACCAAGGAAGGAGGCTGTAGCATTGTGTGATATAGCTCGTCTGCGTTTACGCAAGGGTAGCCTTTTTTTACAAGCTCCGTTGCAAAAAGCGTTTTGCCTGCGCCCGACTGTCCCGTAAGACCGAGTATCTTCATTCCGCACTCTCCTTTCCCATAATTGTTAAAAGATTTTTCTACAATTTTATATAATAATTCATTTTATATTATACCTCATTTTCTTATCTTTTTCAATAGAAAAGCAATATAATTTTACATCTTTTCGCTTCTTTGCCGATATTTCCTAAAAAGTATGTTGAAAAAAGCGCATAAAAATAGTATAATATAAGCAATAGAAAGTTTTTTACGAGGTTTTATATGAAAAAATATTCGATAATACTTTTTGATGCCGACGGCACTCTCTTTGATTTTGCTCAATGCGAGAGAGAGGCTTTTCGTGAAGCGCTTGCCCTTTCGGGAGCGATTGCTACCGAGGATATGATAAATGACTATAAGGAAATAAACGACAGTCTTTGGAAGGCTCTTGAACGCAAGGAGATAGAGCGTGAGGTGCTTGTTTACAAGCGCTTTGAGATCTTTGCCGATAAATATAATATTTCCTTGGATTCAAGAAAAATGGCTAACGATTACGTTGAATGCCTTGGCAAAAAGACCTATCTCTTGGATGGGGCGGAGGAGCTTTTGCAGACTCTCTACGGCAAGGTAAAGCTCTATATCGTTACTAACGGAATTTACAGAGTGCAGAGCAGTAGATTTGCAATTTCGGGTCTTTCGAAATATTTTGAGGAGATATTTATTTCCGAGGAGATCGGCGTTAATAAGCCTGACGTAAGATTTTTCGAGCGTGCTACCGAGAGAATAGCGGATTTTGAAAAGGATAAGGCAATTATTATCGGAGATTCATTAAGCTCGGATATTGCGGGCGGAATCGCCTTTGGCATAGACACCTGTTGGTTCTCTCCCGAGGGAGTTAAAAACGCATCTGTTGCGCCTACCTATACCGTGCGCGACCTTGCCGATATTCCGTCTATAATTCTTTAAGGAGCGCATATGGAACAAAAAATTTTAGATGCGCTTTCGGAGCAAGGAATAGAATTTACAACCGATGAAAACGTTGCCATGCGCTCGACCTTTAAGGTGGGCGGTGTTGCCTCACTTTCGATATATCCCCGTAGCGCAGACGATATTTGCAGCGCCGTAACGCTATTAAAGGATGCAGGGGTGAAATATGAGATAATAGGCAACGCATCGAATACGCTTTTTGCCTTTGAGCGCTATAACGGTGCGTTGATATTCACGGCAGGCGTTAACGAATATTCGCTTGACGGCGAAAGAATTTACGCATCCTGCGGAGTATCACTCGTGCATCTTGCAAATATTGCAAGAGATAACGCGCTTTCGGGGCTCGAATTTGCCTCGGGTATTCCTGCGCGTCTTGGAGGAGCCGTTGCTATGAATGCGGGCGCTCACGCATCCGAGATGTCGGATATTGTTGAATATACCGATGCGTTCGACACGCAAGGGCGTGAGAAAATAAGGATTTACAATAATGAATTCGGCTATAGGCAAAGCGTGTTTTTAAAGAACAAATCGCTTATTTGCCTTGGGGCGGGATTAAAGCTTAAAAAGGGTGATAGCATAGCTATTGCCGAAAAAATGAGAGAGAACAACGAGAAGCGCAGAAGCTCACAGCCACTTGAATTGCCGAGTGCGGGAAGCTATTTTAAGCGTCCCGAGAATGATTTTGCGGGCAGACTTATCGAGGAGTGCGGGCTTAAGGGCGAGAGCGTCGGCGGAGCTATGGTTTCGCCAAAGCACGCAGGCTTTATCGTTAACGTAGGGGGAGCAAGCTATAAAGACGTGCTCTCGCTTGAGGAAAAAATAAAGGAAAGAGTTGCGAGCCGATTCGGTGTTACGCTTTGCCGAGAGGTTAGGCTCGTAGAGGATTAAAAAATGTCATTTACAATGACTGTGATTGATGAGCTTACCGAGCGCGAGAGGGAAAAGACCTGTTGCAAAAAGGCTTTTTTGTTCGGTCTCTTCTTTGGTGCCGAGAAAATTTCGGGAAGAACGGTAAGAGCCGAGCTTAAGACCGAGCATAGCGCACTTTGCGCAATTGATATTCTTAAAAAGCAGTTTTCGGCAGAGCCTATCTATGAATCGGGCGTGCGCGCGGGCAGAAAAATGCATTGGGTTAGCGTTGATTCTAAGGCTATTGCCATATACGTTGACAGACTCAACAAGGGATTTTCTGAAAATAATAATCTTAAGGATATGATAGGCTTGCGTTGCGAGGATTGTAAGCGAGCGCTTCTTGCGGGACTTTTCATTTCCTCGGGAACGGCCACCGACCCCGAGAAGAGATACTCGCTTGAATTTATTGCAAGGAGTGAGGAGCACGCCTCGCTTTTGTCGGACTTTCTTTGTGCCACCTTGGGCGCTCCGCGCTGTATAGACCGCAGAGGGCGCATTGGACTTTATTACAAGGGCAACGAGGCGGTTACCGACGTATTGAGCTACATAGGCGCATATCAAGCTTCATACGCGGTTATTGAGGCCTTTATGACGCATGCGATCAAGAATGACGAGAACAGAGCAACAAATTGCGTGTTGAAAAATCTTGAAAAATCGGTGTCGGCATCAAGACGTCATATCGAGGCTATCGAATATCTTAAGGCGAGCGGAAAATTTGAGCTTCTCAGCGAGGACCTTAAATACACCGCAAAGCTTCGTTGTGAGTATGATTCGGCAACGCTCTCCGAGCTTGCCGCCTTGCACGATCCGAGCATTTCAAAGTCGGGCCTTAATAAGCGACTTGAAAATATTTTGTCCTTGGCGGAAAGAAAATAAAAAACGGGAAACAGACGTTTGCTCTGTTTCCCGTTCTTTGTATTAAGCCCCCCCCGCCGTAGCGGCGGGGTTATATTGAGGTTTACGGTAGCACTTGCTTATAAGGTGATGGCCTTGATATTTATTGTTGAATTATTTATTATACGGCTTAATGCTCTCGATTCCGCTCTTCATAATGAGCTTGCGTATTGTGGGAGAGCAGAGAAGCGCTCTTTTTACCGATTTTGTGCGAAGCTTAAATCTTAGGCGGCGAGTTGACGCTTTGTACTGCGCTTGAATCTCGCCAAAGCTCTTTTTGCTTGCGAATGCGTCGGCAAGAAGCTTTCCGCTAAGCATTGCGCTGCTAAGACCCTCAAAGGAGCTTGCGCTGATAAATCCTGCTGCCTCGCCGAGAAGAAATATATTATCCTTGCCCGTGCAAAAATCCTTCATAGCGCGTGGGCTTGAAACAAGGCACGCCTCGGTTTTTATAGGTTCTCCAAAGGAGTTGCCGAGAAAATCCTCAAGCCTTGACTTTTGCTCGTCAAACGCCTTTCGACAGTCTTGCTTTTTAAATGCGCCGCCAAAAATAACGTAGTTACCCTTGTGTATCGTCCAGGAGCAGCTGTTGCTTGTTTTTTGGTCGAAAATGCAGGAGTAGTAGGGTAGGCGCTGACCGTTGTTCTCAAACCACTGTTGAATTGCAACGTATTGTATTTTCATAGGATTAAAGAACTTTCGTCTGACTATCGAGCCGCCGCCGTCTGCACCCACTATGGCACTTGCCTTGATGCTTTTTAGGTTGCCGTTTTTATTCAATGAAATATCGTATACGTCGCCGTCGGCTTTGATATCAACGCATCGTCCCGCGTGTATTTCTACGTGAGAGGGAACGAGCGAGAGGAGCCAACGGTCAAAGGCATATCTATCCATATTCAAATAATGTCTTTGATAATAGCGCACGATTTTTTGCTCGACGTCGATAGTTTCAACCGCAAATATCTGCGGATCCTCGAGAATGCTTTTTGGCAAAACGAGGTCGAATTTCGCAAGGAGCTTTTGCGCATCGGGCGCAAGAAGTCCGCCGCAGGGCTTTGCCGAGTCGGGAGACTGTCCGTCAATAAGTGCTATTTTGAGATCTGGATCTGCCTTGGCCAATTCTCTTACGAAAACTGCGCCCGCAGGCCCTGCGCCGATTACGGCAATGTCATAAGCTTTAATTTCTTTCATATCCTTCTCCCGTGTAAAAATGTCCTTGCATCTATTATATCATAAAAATGCGGATTTTGCGCAAAAGAAATAAAAAAAGGTGGATATCGCATTTGCGATATCCACCTTGTGTTTTTTATCGTTCTTATTAGCCGATAGCGGAATTTCCGTTACCCGTTCTGTCGGGAAGAGTGCAGGAATCACTGATGATGTCGAACTTCTTACCGTTAGAGGTGTAGAAGAGCATCGTTGTTCCGTTATCGTCGGTAACGTAAGCGTAACCGATCTTTCCAACGGTCATTTCAACCGTGGGAGCCTTTGTGAGATTTACGCTTCTGAACTCTGCAACAGACTTTTCGGATCCGTCGGTAGAGGTGTAAACGGTAGTAGCGTTATCTGCGCCGTTGTCGAGCGTCTCGGAGAAGTAGAGCGTGTTAGCGCAAATTCTCATAGAATCGCGGTCGGCAATGTTGGAGATTATCGTTCTCTTACCTGTGGAAGAATCCCAGTAGTAGAGGAATGCGGGCTCATCATCGTCATCACCTGCGGAGTAGAACATATAAACGTCGCCCTTTTGTGTAAGTGCAAACTCGGTGATATATCCGCAAACCTGCTCAACGTTCTTCTCGTAATCGCTTGACGAAAGAGGAGTACGAACGAGCTGAGAGTTCTCGTCGATGTAGTAGAAGTAGTTACCGTCGGGAGAGAATTTACCCGTGGTGTTAGCAACCTTAACGGCGCCGTTCTTCTTCAAGCAGTAGGTGGAGAAGCTTCCGTCCTCATCGATTTCGATCTCACCGTCATCGTCATAGGAGATAGTGGTGTTCTGAACCGTGAAGTAGCTTCCGATAAAGGTGCTGGGAGCAAGCTCGGTAAGGTCTGCGCTCGTGGAGCGGAAGATACCCTGCGCGAGAGTGGTCGGGCCCTTTTCGTTAACCTTGTAGAAGAAGGAAACTATACCCTGATTGGTCTGAGTGTAGAATATTATCTCGTTACCGTCGGCGTTCATTTCGGTGATCTCGCCAAAGGTACCGTAGCTATCGTTGGTTATACGCTTGGGCTTTACTTCCTTTGCCTTTGCGTCTATGTAGTAGAAGCTTCCGGTAAGGTCGGCCAAGCCGTAGATGTATCTACCGTTGGGGGAGATAGCAAGGGGAGTGAAGTTAGCCTGCATATCCTCGCTGCCCGAGCCCTTGAAGTACTTAAGAATGTTCGTGCCCTCATCCTGTCTGCTTGCAGCGGTGTAAACAACCGTCTTTGCATCTGCAGAGATGATGAAGTTGTTTGCGGTGCTCTCTCTCGTAATGGGATCGTCGCTGTCTCCAGTGAAGCGGCTGAAGGTGGTCTTATACTTGTAGATAATACCGGGCTTGGAATCTGCAAATGCTACGCAGCTGTCTGCAAGTCCTACCGAGCTCTGGAGCTTCTTGCCCTTAAGAATGTGCATTCTTATTCCGCTTCCGCCACTGATATCGTCCTCAACGTCCTCAAGGATGTATGCAAAGGAGTTGTCCGCCGCGGGGATAAGCTCGATCTTGTTCTTAAAGGTATTCTTAAGCTCGGAGCCGTTAACTACAACGTGGTATTCATTGTTCTCGTCAACGTAGGTGATATAAGCGGTGTCGTTTATAGTCGAGCTTGACGAGGGAGCGCTGAATACAGCGGCTACGATAGCGATTATAAGAATTACTGCCACAATTGCGATTCCCGCAAAAATGAAGGGCATGTAATTTTTGTTTTTGAGTGTATCAAAGAAGCTTCCGCCGCTCTTCTTGGGAGATTTCTTTGGCTGAGGCTTTCTCGGTGCCTGTCTTGTATCCTTTGCCGAGGCGCTTGAGCCGAAGTTTCCAAAATCGTCGCCGTCTGCAGCTGAGCGGGTTAAAATATCGTTCTTTGCGAAGCTGTGCGAGCTCTTTTGTGCGCTTGCGGTTGCGTATGCAAAGGACGGTCTTGCGTCATTTTTTAAAAGCATAATTACCTCCGTAAATATATAAAAAGAGTCTAATAAACTAAATTACATCATATTATATCATATAGTCAAGTATATTACAATAGTTATAGTACAAAAAAGTATGAACAAATTGTAAATTGCACAACATATTGTGTCGATTTATACAAAAAAATCGCCTATTTTGCGGTGTGCCACAGATGTCATACCTAATTTTTTCCAAAAATTCGGAATATTTTGTGCTATACCCGAATATGATGTATCAAACCTTGTTTTGGGGAGGTATCGGTATGTCGGAGACAAACAAAAGAATATCAAACGGCTTCGTTGCGGACGAGTCTGTATATCGTTTTTTGCGTGAGCGACTGACCGAGGCGCCTTTTAAGCGCATAGAGCGAGCCTTTCTTGAGTTACCCATCGATCATAGCACGGCGATGCTTGAGGAAATACGGCTTCGTGCCGACAGACCCGTATGCTTTACGGTGGGGAATTGCGCTATGGGTAAAAATATCTGCTCACGGCTTTATTTTTCCTCGGACGAGCTTTTCTTTGTCTTTAATCGAATTTGCGATGGATCGCTCTACGCATACGAGGAGAGCATAACGAGGGGCTACGTTAGCCTTATGCATGGAGTGAGGGTTGGAGTTTGCGGACGCGCGGCTGTTGAAAACGGACGTGTGTTTGGCGTTTGCGATATTTCGGCTATCAATATCCGCATTCCGCAGGGGGATATCGAGGTTTCCTCAAGGCTTCTTAATACCGTTCGCAGAGAGACCTGCGAAAACCGACGGGGAGTTCTTATATTTTCACCGCCCGCGGAGGGAAAAACGACCTGCCTTCGGTCGATAGCCCGTTATCTTTCAAGCAGAGAGCGAGCGCTTCGAGTGTCGGTTGTCGACACCCGTGAGGAACTCTCGCTTTCAAGCTTGTCGCGTAGCGCAAATATCGATACGTTAATTGGATATCCCAAGGCGGAGGGCATACGTATAGCCACGCTTTATATGAACCCTGAGGTGATAATCTGCGACGAGATAGGCACCGAGGAGGAGGCGAGGGCAATAGCCGAGGCGCAAAATTGCGGAGTTCCGCTTATAGCCACCACTCACGGGCAAAGCCTTGGTGGTCTGCTCTTGCGGCACGGTATGCACGAGCTTCACCGCTCGCGCGCCTTTGGCTTGTATATTGCTATAAGGCGTCTGCGTAATGATTTTGATTTTACCGCTTACACTTGGGAGGAGGCGGAAAGGGCGCTTGAAGATAATAGGATCGCTCATAATACTTTTTAGCTCTTTGCTTATTGCAAAGGGAATTACCCGCGAGATAGAGGATACCTTGCGGAAGATAAGCGCCGTTCGCTCGATATTGGAATATACCAAGCGGCAGATAGGGTGCTACGCATTAAGCGTTAGCGAGATACTTAAGGGTCTTGACAAGGAGCTTTTGAGGGAGTGCGGGTATCAAAAAAGCACTCCGCCGCGCGATTTTTTTGAGCTTTTCTCGGCTATCGAGATAAAGGACGGCGAGATAGAGAGTGCACTCGGCTCCTTTGCAAACGGCTTTGGCAAGGCGTACCGTAATGACGAGCTTGCTTTTTGCACGCTTTACGTTGAGCGCGTAAGATCGCGTGAGCAAAAGCTTTTAAAGGATTTTGCAAAGCGGAAAAGGGTTATTTATACGGTTGCTCTGTGCACGGCGCTCGGAGCTATCGTTTTGCTTATATGACCGAGCTTTTTTGGCAACACGGAAGGAAAGAGACATGGAAATAGGACTTATACTTAAAATTGCGGGAATCGGAATACTTATATCCACCGTCTCCACGATACTCTCGAAAAGCGGACGTGATGAGCAGGCAACTCTTGTTACGGTTGCGGGAATAGTGGTGGTAATGCTTATGCTCGTTGACGAGGTTGGAGCCTTGATAGAGAGCGTAAGGGCAGTGTTTGAAATATAATGGTTTTGATATTAAAGGGCGTAGGGCTTGCTCTTGTTTCAATTATCGCCCTGCTTGTGCTAAGGGAGATATCGGGAAGATTTACAGTTCTTGTAAAGTTAGCTGCGGTGGTATTGCTTTTTGCCTTGGTGGTGGGCGAGCTTTCGGTGATCCTCGGCTCACTTACCGAGGATATACGCAAGGTGATATCGCAGGATGAATTTTTAAATTCCTCGGTAAGCGTTATGCTGAAGGCTCTAGGCGTTGCGCTTATCGGCAAGATATGCTCGGATATATGCAGAGAGTGCGGAGAGAACGGCATTGCCGAGGGAGTTGAAATGCTATCGGGCGTGGTTATTCTCTCGCTTTCTTTGCCTATGCTATCAAAAATTTTGAGCTTTGCATCGGAAATTCTGCAAAGAGGCTCGTAGAGGATAAGGATGGTGGGGTATGAGAAAAACTTTTTTGCTGTTATTACTTGTCCTTTTAAGCGTGCTTTTTTTATCTTTTACGGCTTGCGCCGAGGGTGAGAGCTATGAGATACCGGAGGATGAGTGGGAGAGCTTTAAGAACGCCTTGCCCGATGAGGCGTCACGCTACTTTTCCGAGGATGCGCTTGACGGACAGGCTATCTTTGCGGGCGAGCTTGAAGATTTTTTAACGCCTAAGCGGATGATATCGGTCATCTTTGAGCTTTTTGGCATCGAGGTTGTGAGCATTACAAGGCTTTTCTTTTTGCTCATCGCAATTCTTGTGATATCCGGCGTGCTTTCGGTGCTCGCCTCTCGGTGCAACAGCTCTGCGCTACGCTCAACGCTAAAGCTCTGCTCGCTCGGCTCTCTTTTTTGCTCAACGGGGTATATCTTTTATTCGCATTTTGAAAGACTCGAGGAGTTCTTTGAGAGGATTATCGCTCTCGGCAACGGAATGATTCCCATAACGGCAAGTATTTGGGCTATGGGCGGAAACGTTAGCACGGCGAGCGCAGGGAGCGCAACGCTTTATTGCATATTAAACGTGGTGCAACGTCTTTGGGCGGGGAGCGCCGTGCCCGTTTGTGCCTTGTTGCTTGTTCTCGGATTTTGCGACGTTAGCTGCACCGAGCTTAAAACGGGCAGGGTGGTTGCAACCGTTAAACGAGTATACAGCTTTTTTCTTGGGCTTTCGATGACGGTGCTCCTCTCCTCGCTTGCGGCTCAGACCACGCTTACTGCTGCGGCTGACGGAGTTGCGGCGCGCACCGGCAGACTTGTTAGCACAACTGTGATACCGATCGTGGGCGGAAATCTCGGAGAGGCGTTGCGAACCGTGGCAAGCAGTGTGCGCTACCTGAAGGGTGTGTTTGGCGTTGGCGGAATAGTTGCTGTTGCTCTTTTGACCTTACCCGTGGTGATAACGCTTTTGCTTACGCGAGCGGTTTTTAGCATTTGCTCGACCTTTGCCGATATAATCGGGTGCGATGAGGAGTCAAAATTGCTCGCAAGCTTTTCAAACGTTTACGGGTGCGCACTTGCCGTGGTTGCGGGTGTTGGAATGACCTTTGTGCTCGCGCTTTGTATTTTTATAAAGACAGCCATTGCGGTGGCGTAGGAGTGTTATGACGAAATATTTTTTGGGACTTATAGTAATAGCCTTTGTGGGCTCGGTGGTTATGTCGCTCTCGCCAAAGGGGACAAGCCGAGCCTATCTTAAGCTTCTTTGCGGACTTTGCAGCATCGGGTGTATTGCTATCCCGTTGATATCGGCGTTTAGTGGCGGCGGATTTATTGCAGAGGACTTTATAGATGCCTTTGACTCGAAGAACACAAGCGAAGATGCTATGATTGAAATATACAATGATGCAATTGAGGGGGCGGCTATAAAGAATGCAGAGCAAACCCTAAAAAACGAGATAATAAAAGAGCTTTCGGCAAAAAACGACTCAATAGACGTTAAAATAATTACCGATAATAATAGTGAGGATTTTTACATTAAAGTAATATCCGTAACTATCTATCCGTCGGGATATACACTCAATCCAAGGGAGATTTCAAGCATATGCGTATCCCGTCTTGGCGCCGAATGCGAGTTTGTATATAAGTAGTGACAAAAAATATAATATATAAATGAATAAATCTTTATATTTATAGATTTATCGGGGTGAAAAATATGTCGAAAAATACAATATTAAGCTTTATAAAAGCGAAAAAGATATATTTTCTCGCAGGGCTTGCTTTGCTTGGTGTTTTACTGATAATTTTAAGCTCGGGGCGGCAAAATAACGAGGAAAACGTGCGCGAGAGCATTGAGGAGCTCGACCCATCAGCGTACGCAGATATGCTTGAGGAGCGCATAGAGGAGCTTTGCAATCGAGTTGACGGAGTGAGCGGTACTTATGCCGTTGTTACCCTTGAAGGGGGCTACAAGGCTATCTACGCAACTGATATTCAAGAGGGGAGCTCGTCCTCAAAAAATCAAACCGTGGTAATAGGAAGCGGATCTACCGAGGCGGCAATTTTAGAGGGGTATTCCTATCCCGAAATTGCGGGAATAGGCATTGTTTGCCGCGGGGGAGACAGCTATGAGGTGAAAAACAAGATAATATCCCTTATATCCTCAACCTTTAATATAAGCTCAAATAAAATTTTCGTTGTCGGCTCGTAGGTATATTTTTCTCTTGCCGTAAATATATATATACCGTACTGTAAATGAAAATTTTAAAGGAGAATATCTATGAAAGCAGAAACCATTAAGGAAAAGCTCGGCGGATTTTTCAAAAAGCTTGGCAAAAAGAATCTTATTGTAATAGCGGCGTTCTCGGTGGTTGCCGTTGCGCTTATCGTCGGCGTAAGTCTTTATAACCGATCCGATGAGGGCTTTGATTACAGTCAGGGCGCAGGAATGCAGGACGTGAACTCGGAGAGCGATAAGAATAAGGAAACCGATAATAGCGTGGATACTTATTTTTCAAGCGTTGAGCTCGACCGCAAGCGCACACGCGATGAGGCGCTTGAGGTTTTGCAGGGCGTAGTTGACGATGATGCGTCAACCGAGGAAGCACGCAGTAAGGCTCTTGCAGAGATAACGGCTATGGCAAAAATTATGGAAGCAGAGGCAAATATAGAGACCCTTATAGAGGCAAAGGGCTTTAGCGAGTGCGTTGCCGTTATTAAGGATGATAGCGCAAGCATCGTTGTAAGAAGCGATGGCTTGCAGACGGCGCAGATATCGCAGATAAACGAGATCGTTTACGAGCAATCGGGAATTTTGCCCGTTAATATAAAGATAATTCAGAGATAATCAAAGTTAAATTCGAATAACACAAAAAAATCCCCTTTTGCATATATTTTTAGTGTAAAAATAAGCAAAGGGGGAATTTTTATGCTTGAAAATAAAAATAATACGCCAAAATACGCTACCGAGGCTCCGCTTTTTGCCGCCGCAAACAGTGGTCGAGGCTTTGTGAGCTTCTATGAGGAGATATTTAATTCGCCGAATATAATTAGAAGATTTCTTATTAAGGGCGGACCGGGCACAGGAAAGAGTAGCTTTATGCGACGTCTTGCGGGGGTGCTTGAGGATAATGGATATGCACTTGAGTATTACCGTTGCTCGTCTGATCCATCCTCGCTTGACGGCATAATTATCGACGGCAGAATAGCAATCATAGATTCAACCGCACCGCATACGGTTGAGCCGAGTCTTGCGGGCGCACGCGACGTAATTCTTGATTTTGGGGAGTTTTGGGATACCGAGGCGCTATTTTACGAGCGTGAGAGGATAGATAGCTTAAATGCGCAAAAAAAGCAAGCCTATGCGCTTTCCTACCGCTTTCTTTCCTCGGCAATCGAGAGCGACCTTGCCTCGCGTGAGCTTGTTTTACCTTACGTTAACAAAAAACGCCTTTCGAAGCTTGCTAAGCGCTTGCTTAAGGGCATAGAGGGAGGAGACGGATATTCGCTTAAAATAGGACTTACCGACTCGATAGGAATGCAAGGACGGCGCTCGCTTAACGGATATATTGTGAGAGCCGAAAGGGTGGTTTATATTGAGGAGCATTACGGCATAGCGTTCTTACTTATTTCCGAGCTTTGTGAGCTTGCAAGAGAGAAAAAAACGGCTATATCGGTTTCATACGATCCGTTGAATCCCGATATACCGAATGCCGTGTTTTTTGAGGGCGCAAGGCTTCTTTTTGCCGTATCTAAGGAGCGATTGCAGGGCGGTGTATCACTTCGCCGAGTGCTTGATATGTCCTGCTTGGCAAAGAATAAGCGTAATGACGTAAAGGCAAAAAGCCGTTTTGCAAAGCGAGTTAGCGAGTCGCTTGTGTCGTCGGCTATCGATGAGCTTAAGGGTGCGGGGGATGCACATTTTGCGCTTGAAAAAATATACGGAAAGACGATGGATTTTTTGGCACTTAATGAATATACAGAGAATTTTATTGATGAATTGCTTGTGTTTTTGAAAAAATATTGTCGATAAGACAATTGTGTGTGCTATGTTCGCACTGTTTTAGGGTCGCTTTTGTTTGCCACTTTTTTGAAAAAAAGTGGCGCAAAAAACTTCCAACAGGAAGATTTTTGGCGCACATTTTCGCTCGCCGATTGTGAGCACAATGTTCGCACTGTTTTAGGGTCGCTTTTTGAAAAAAGCTCCGCAAAAACTTTCATACGGGAAAGTTTTACGGAGTTTTCAAAGCGGGCTCAACGATAAAAAGCACAATGTTCGCACTGCACCAAATGGATAAAATTTTGGTCAAGCTTTTTTAAAAGCTTGCGGGTTTGGGCAGAGCCCATAAAAATAGCGTTTTCTTTTTGTTAGCTTTTTCTTTTGCGCTTGCGGTGTCAAAAGAAAAAGCGGAGTATGGGTTAGATTTTTTGAAAAATCAAGCTAAGGGAGAACCCTCGTCGGGGGTTCTCCCTTATTGTGCGCTTAAATATAATTAAAATAAAATTCCTATGTACACGCATACTCCTTCCGTCATTTTCTAACGAAAATGCCACCTCCCTTAAAAGGGAGGCTCTGGTTACTTTCTACCACCACGGCAAGGGATGATGCATTTTAAGGCTCGCCCTTTGGGAGAGCTGTCAGCGGAGCTGACTGAGAGGGATAGAAAACAATAAAATTTTATATTTTCCCGCCCCGCCGTGTCATCCTGAGCGGAGAAAATCTCACGGTGTGAGATTTTCGCAGTCGAACCCGACCCAAGGGAGGGCGCAAAGCGGGATCTCTAATGGATTTTCGTTATCTTTCCGTTTTTTGAAGATAGCAAAATAACAAAAAGGAGAACTCTTCGATAAGGGTTCTCCTTTTTTTGCTCACTCTAAGACGACCTCGCAGGTGTCGGGGAATGAATTTAAGTATTTGTTATCCTTTGTGTAGGCACATTTTTTAGGAAGAATTACCTTTGTGAGGGATTTGCAACCCTTGAATGCCGAAGCGTCGATTTTTTCCATAGTGTATGGGAATTTAACGGTCTTTAATTTCGGACAGTTGGCAAATGCCGAAGCGCCGATATGCGTAAGATCCTCGGAGAATCTAACCTCTTCAAGCTCGGAAAGCTCCTTGAATGCGTCCTTACCGATTCGAGTAAGACTCTCGGGGAGCGAGATCAGACGAACCTTGCTTTTTGCACCCTTGAGGCAATTTGGATTTACCGTGTTTATGCCCTCGGGAATAAACACGTATTCCAATCCGGTCTTTATTCCTTGCAAAACCGTGCTCGTCATAATAAGACTTTCCTTTGATTTTGCAATAGATTCGGTGGTTATTAAATAATTGAGCGCTTGCTCCTTTTCTCTTTGAGCTGCTGCTTTTTCATCATTGTATTCCACTATGCTTGCATCGGTAACAACGCCGCCGAGCGTAACCACACAGCCCTGCGGAAAGGGCTTCATATGTTTGTTTGGCGTAATATAGCAATCCTTGGGAAGGTCTGCACGCTTTAAGCTTTCACAACCGTTAAATGCATAACAGTCTATTCTCCAAAGCTTGCTTGGAAAGTTTATTGCTTTAAGCTTTTTGCAGTTTAAAAATGCATTTTCTCCGATGTACGTTAAGGTGTCTGGCAAGTGAACCTCTTCAAGATTCGGACAGTCGGCAAAGGTTTTTTGCTGAATTTCGGTAACGCCCTCGGGTATAACAACTACTCGCAAGGTTTCCTTTACTCGTTTGAAGGTTCCGCCGAGAATGTTGTTGATTCCGTCGGGGAGCACAATGTAGTCCATTTTGCCCGTGAAATCTCGCAACGAGCCCGTTTCGGAAATAAGACAGTATTTTCTGATCTCGTCCTTGCTTGGGATCGAGGGCTTTTCGGGCTCTGCGATAGGCTCTTTCTTAGGCGCCTCGCTCACCGTGGGCGCAGATTCGACAGGCTTTACGGGTTCTTTCTTCTTTCTCGGCTTTGAGGCTGTCTTTTTGGGCTCGGGAGCAGGGGCGGGAGCAGCCTTTTTTTCTTCCTCGCGGTAGCTTGAAAGGTCTATTTCAAAAATCTTTTTGAATTTGAAAATGTAAGCGTTTTCCTTGAATATCTCCTCGCCGGGATCGTATTTGTATTGATAATGCTCGTCGAGAATACGAAGCATTGCGCGAGCGTAATTTTTGAAGTTGCCGTTTGATTTTTGGTAGTTTGCAACCCTTTTTTGGCGCGCACGGAATACGGTAAAGAATATCGACGTGGTTTTCTCTATAATATCTCTTTCGGGAACGTATCGAGTGTAATTGTATTTTTTTAATACCGCCGAAGTGGCACAAGAGCCACGGTGCTCGAATTCTTTTATCCAAGCCTCGTCGTATTCTTCTTTAAATCCGGGGTGCGTTCTTGCAAATTCTTTTTCATATTCGTTCCGAAGCTTTTCTAATTCTTCTTCGTAGTTTCTTCTTTTTGTGGAATATTCCAAGCATTCGTTGTCTCGAAGATATCTTATCCTTTCTTCATAGGCGATAAACTTATTTACAGCATCAAGATATTCCGCATCGATCAAGTTGTTTTTTAATAATCCTTTTAAATAGTATATTCTATCAAGATAGTTGGTAAGTTTATTCCAAACGTGATTGTTATGCCTATTACGGGCTTTTTCGGCATCCTCGTGTAGTTGCTTTAGCTCTGGGTAGTTTTCAACGGTAATAAAGGAAAAATCGCTTCGCGGAGTCAGAGGTCCGCCTTGAAAACGGTCGTAGGTTTTTTCGGCAAGTACCTCGGTAAATCCACAGCGTAAAAATTTGTCAACTAAATATCTTTGAACTAAGCCTGCTTTCCCCCAATAGTCTTTAAAATACTTGGATTCATGCTCGTAGGTGTCATAGTAGCAGGACTCATAATAAAACTCAAAATGCTTTTTTAGTACTTGATAAAATTTTTCTTCGGTAAAATCTGACATAATATCCTCCTTTGCGGAAAATGAATGTATTATAACATATTATACCATAAATTCCATATATTTTAAATAGGAAAATGAGTTTTTTGAATAAAAGACTTGACAAGAGGCAAGGCTTGTGATAAAATAACGGAGTGATTTGAAAAAATCACCGTATATATGCGAATAGTATGCATCACGGAGGGATATTTCGCCTTTGGCGAAGATACCCACACCCTGCGCCTGACAAGCAAGCTTGTTGATCTTCGGGTGGGGTATGCGAAGCGGATTCGTCGAACGAGGTTCGCCGAGCCACGTCTCAAAAGCTCCGTAAATATGATGCATGCTGTTGCATCATATTTACGGAGGGATATCGAAGCGCGGACATAACGAGGCGGTCTTGAAACCCCACGCAATGCGATTCACTTTGTACCC
>JAZLCC010000159.1:0-7070 GCA_045614065.1 Eubacteriales bacterium
GAGGTGTACGCACAGTAATGTGTTTAGCTGACCGATACTAATAGACCGAGGGCTTGAACTTTTATGGTTCAAAACGATTTTAATTACTTGAGTTTTGTTTCTTCCTTCATACATCTTTGTTCGGTTTTCTGTGGACGTATAATTTAAGGGAGCAATTCTATTGTTCCCTTTTTTTATTCAAAAAGGAGGATTGTTATGCCAAAGGAAAGAAAAATAGAGGCGGTATTTTTTGATCTTGACGGAACGCTTATATTTCTTGACCAAAACGAGTTTTTAGGCGAATATTTCAAGAGAATTTCCGCATATACCGCAGGCAAGGGATATGATGCAAAGGCTTTTCTTGAAGCATTGAGAGTTGCTACGGGCATTATGTTTGCAAACGATGGCTCACGCGATAACAGATCTCTTTTTTGGGATAAGTTCTTCATATATTACGGTAGATATGATGAATCGCTTATCAAGGATTCCGACGATTTTTACCTTAGCGACGATTTTAAAAATCTTCGTGATTTCGCACGTGAAAATGAGTGCGCAAAGCGTGCCGTTGAGCTTGCCCATAAGGGCGGTAAAAAGGTTGTTCTTGCAACTAATCCCGTATTCCCGATGACGGCGCAGCTTGAGAGATTGAGCTGGTTTGGACTTAAGGAAAGCGATTTTGATCTTATCACTTCATATGAAAATTCGGGCTTTTGCAAGCCGTCGCCAAAATATTATCTTGAAATATGCCAAAAGATCGGAGTTAAGCCCGAGAACGTGCTTATGATAGGCAATGATGAGCGCGAGGATATGAAGGCGGCAAGCGAAGCGGGTCTTATGTGCTATCTCGCTACCGATTGCAGGATTATGGCAAAGGATTTCATTTGGACGGGGCACAGAGGCACGTTTGAACAGTCTTTGAAATTACTTGATATTATATAATGGAAAAAATAGGCGCAGGATGAAAAAATCATGCGCTTATTTTTCTTTTTTTGGCGTAATTTTATTGAAAAAACGTTTATTTTGTGGTATAATGTATATAATTATGGACGCTTGTAGGCTTTCGTTTTGTTTTTGGAGAAGAAATTCATGAATTTGTTCAATAAGACTCGTGTATGGGTCATAATAATGTTGGTATTTTCAATGTGCTTGGCGACTTGTGCGGGCGCATCTTTGCTTGATGTTTTCGTTTTGGAGCACGAATCCGACGAGAATATAGTTATTGAATCTATAGACTTTGGCAACGGACAAAGCAAGGAGACTTCAAAGGGAACTAATTCCACGTCAACTATCAAACCCAATTCTTCAAGCAAAAATCCTTCCTCGTCGAGTTCAAGCTCTACGAGCACAAACAAAAATGAGTCTAACTCTTCAAGCGTTCAAGTGGATATTGAAAATCTTGCAAAGTATATCACGGTTACAAAGCAGGTAGGCACGCATAGCAACGACAACGTTTCTATAGAGCTTACCGAAAAGGTATTCACCGCAGGCTCCGATAAAACCACGTATTTTGTGGTTGACATAAAGGTAAGCTCGGTGGAATATCTTAAAACTGCGCTTGCAAGCGGTAATAAATTGACGTCTAATAGCACTAAAAAGGTTGCCGAGATGGCAACTGCACAAAACGCCGTTCTTGCCATAAACGGTGATGGATGCGGTCAGTCAAAGCGTACGACGGGATACGTAGTGCGTAACGGCATTACCTATCGCTCAACGGCAAGATCGTCATCGGGAGATACCGAGTCGCTCGTTATTTACGGTGATGGCTCGATGAGCATAATCGACGAGAGAAAGACCTCTCTTGATTCGATAAGCAATAAATGGCAGGTCTTTTCATTTGGTCCTGCGCTTATAGATAACGGAGCTATTGCGGTTACCGAAAAGCAGGAGATATCGGGTCAGTCTATGGCGGATAATCCGAGAACGGCTATCGGAATGGTAGAGCCGCTTCATTACGTTATAATAGTTGGAAACGGACGCACGAGCAGCAGCAAGGGCCTTACGCTCTATCAGCTTGCAAATGCGCTTGCATACGAGGGATGCACTGTTGGATATAATCTTGACGGTGGCGGCTCCTCAACGCTTTGGTTTAAGGGAGAGATCATTAACTATCCCACCACAAACGGAAAATACAGCGAAAGGGCGGTGAGCGATATTGTTTATATCGGAGCTTGAAGCCGAACGCAAAAAGGTGCTCTTTACGGGGTGCGTTGATCTTGCGGTTTCCTTTCTTTGCTGGATATTTTCGGCAATATATATAGCTTGCGGCTATGGAAAAACGTCGTGGGCGATGGTTTGCCTTTTGGTACCCTTCTTTGTGTCGGGTATGACTATTTTGTTGCTTGGATTTACCGAGCGTTACAAAGCTCTAACCATTGCGGTGAGATGCCTTTGGAATTTTGCTATGGCATCATTTACGGTGGCTATGGCACTTGTGGGAATATTCGAAATTGCGGGAGTTCCCAATTCAATCTTTATAGTACCGATATGTATAGGCGGAGCGTTATCCGCAATATGCAGTATCGTAATTTTTATACTTAATTTTAGAAAATCTTTGGAGGAAACATGAAGGTAGCGGCACTTATACCTGCTTATCAGCCCGATGAAAAGCTTATTAAGCTTTTAGAGGAGCTTAGTGCCAAGACCGAATATCCGATATTCGTTATTAATGACGGAAGCAAAAAGGAATGCGACGTGATATTCGAGGAGGCTAAAAAATATTCTACCGTAATCTCTTACGAGGTTAACAGAGGAAAGGGAGCAGCGCTTAAAACGGGTATTTCTTATATACTTGAAAATACCGATTGCGACGGCGTTGTAACACTTGACGCAGACGGTCAGCACACGGTTGTTGACACCAAGAAGACTGTTGATGCACTTATCGAGCGCCCCGATGCGTTTGTTCTTGGCGGAAGATTGTTTACGGGAGACGTTCCTTTCCGTAGCAGAAACGGAAACGCAATTACGAGATTTGTGTTTAAGATTTCAACGGGAGTTTCGGTGCACGATACTCAAACGGGTCTTCGCGCATTTTCGCGCAAGCTTATGGAAGAGCTTTGCGACCTTGAGGGCGATAGATACGAGTACGAAATGAACGTTTTGCTTGAATGTACAAGACGCGGTATTCCGATATATGAGATCCCGATAGAAACGATATATATCGAGGAGAATAAGTCCTCTCACTTCAATCCCTTTAAGGATTCTTGGAAGATCTATAAGCTTATTCTTAAGTTTGCTTTGCCGACCTTCTTCCTTTTCCTTGCGGCATCGCTCACAAGCTTTGCTATAGACTATTTGTTCTACACGCTTTTCCACACCTTTTTATTCAAGGGTGATGCAAACGTTTGGATATGTAACGTATGCGCAAGACTTATAAGCGCAACGGCAAATTATTTTATCAACAAGTTCGTTGTATTTAGAAAGAAGGGAAAGACTGCGCAGACCTTTCTTGCATATTCCTTGCTCGCTGCGGGAATACTTCTCGGAAACACGATTTTGTTGCAGGTATTCGTTCACGTAACACCTCTGAGCCCCTACGTTGCAAAGCTTGTTGTTGAGGCTATAATGTTTGTGGTTAGCTTCTTGGTTCAAAAGTTTATTATATTTAGACCCAAGAAAAATAAAAATTGAAGGAGCGTTTGAAAATGGCTTACAGTAAGGATTATAAAATAGAAACAAAATGTATTCAGGCAGGATATCAGCCTAAAAATTCAGAGCCGAGAGTGGTGCCGATAGTTCAGAGCACTACCTACGTTTACGACTCCACTGAGGAGGTTGCGGCTGTATTTGACGATCCCACGAAGTCGCTTATCTATTCAAGATTTGCAAATCCCACCGTTATGGCGGTAGAGGATAAGATAGCAGAGCTTGAGGGCGGTGTTGGAGCTATGTGCACGACGTCGGGTCAGGCGGCAACGCTTTTGTCGATACTCAACCTTTGTGAGGTTGGAGATAGCTTTATCAGCCTTTCCGAAATATACGGCGGTACGGTAAATCTTTTTGCATTTACCTTTAAGAGAATGGGCATCGAGTGCATTTTTGTTGACAAGAATGCAAGCGACGAGGAGATACACGCGGCGTTCAAGCCTAACACTAAGGCGGTATTTGGCGAGACCATCGCAAACCCTGCGCTCTCGGTTCTTGATATTGAGAGATTTGCAAACATCGCTCATGCGCACAACGTACCCCTTATAGTAGATAATACCTTTGCAACTCCCGTGCTTTGCAGACCTATCGAGTACGGTGCAGATATCGTTATCCACTCGACCTCTAAATATATGGACGGACACGCCGTTCAGGTTGGTGGCGTTATAGTTGATAGCGGTAAATTTGATTGGGCGTGCGGTAATTTCCCCTCGCTCACCGAGCCCGACGAGTCCTACCACGGACTTCGTTACGTTGAAACCTACGGTAAGCTTGCGTATATCTTAAAGGCAAGAATGCAGCTTATGAGAGATTTCGGCGTTTATCCCGCAGCGCACTCTGCATTCCTTCTTAACTTGGGTCTTGAGACTCTTGCGGTAAGAATGAAGCAGTATTGCGAGAATGCTTTGACGGTTGCAAAATACCTCGAGGCGCACGATAAGGTTATAAGCGTTAAATACCCCGGGCTTGAGAGCAATGAGGATTATGCGCTTGCAAAGAAGTACCTTAAGGGCTGTAGCGGTGTTATTTCCTTTAGAATAAAGGGCGGCAAGGAAGCGGCTATCAGATTTATGAATTCGCTTTCTATGGCTTCAAATGAGGTACACGTTGCCGATATTCACACTTGCGTGCTTCACCCAGCAAGTGAAACTCACCGTCAGCTTACCGATGAGCAGTTGGTGGCTTGCGGAATCACGCCCGACCTCGTTCGTTTCTCGGTTGGACTTGAGAACGTTGAGGATATTATTGCTGATATTGAAGCGGCAATGAATAAGGCGTTTAATTAAGATTAATCAGTTAGTAAAACGGAGGGCACTATGCCGATAAAAATTCCAAATCTTTTGCCTGCAACGCAGGTACTGCAAAATGAAAATATCTTTGTAATGACCGAGACCCGCGCTATGACGCAGGATATCCGTCCCTTGAAGATACTTATGCTCAACCTGATGCCGCAGAAGATAGTAACGGAAACGCAGATAGCAAGACTTATAGGCAACACACCGCTTCAGGTCGAGCTTGAGCTTTTGCAAACCGCTACGCATAAGGCGAAGCATACCTCTGCCGAGCATATGCTTGCTTTTTACAAGACCTTTGACGAAATAGAGCATAATAAATACGACGGTATGATAATTACGGGTGCGCCCGTTGAAAATTTACCATTTGAGGACGTTGAGTATTGGGAAGAGCTTTGCAAGATAATGGAGTGGACGAAAACTCACGTTACAAGCACCTTCCATATTTGCTGGGGCGCTCAGGCGGGTCTTTACTATCACTACGGAATAAAAAAATATCCGCTTGGAAAGAAGCTTTTCGGCGTTTTCGAGCATACGCTTGATTATAAGCTTTCCATACTTTTCAGAGGCTTTGACGATAAGTTCGTTGTGCCTCACTCAAGACATACCGAGGTGCGCAGAGAGGATATAGAGAAAGAGCCTAAATTGAAGATCCTTTCAAGCTCCGAGGAAGCGGGAGTCTTTGTTTGCGCTACCGAGAGAGGAAGACAGATATTTGTTATGGGTCATTCAGAGTATGACGGCGACACTCTTAAAAAGGAATATTTGCGTGATAAAAACGCAGGACTTCCTATTGACGTGCCGAAGCATTATTTCCCCGATGATGACGACACAAAGGAGCCTATCGTGCGTTGGAGAAGCTGTGCAAATCTTCTTTATACAAACTGGCTCAACTACTTCGTATATCAGTCAACACCGTACAATATTGACGAGATTTCCGATTAATTATCAATTTTCTATTGACAGCTCAACCACCGAGTGGTAATATAGAATTGTAAATAACACACAATATGGAGGAAATTATAATGAAAAAATTTTTGGCATTGATTATGGTATTGCTTTTGACCTTTAGCTTTGCGTTCGTTTCCTGCGATGAGCTTATCGAGGATGCCGACGGCGCTATTGCTAACGGATCAAATTCGTCAAACAACGCAGAAGAAAAGAACGAGGCTACCGAAAACGATACACCTGAGGCAGATGAAAACACGGCGTTTGACCCTGCAACGATTACCCCTGAAAAGCTCTATCAGAATATCGTTAAGGAGCTTAGCGGCATCGAGAACGTTACCATTACCGCAAAGCAGGATATCGTTATGACTATGACGGTAAACGGTCAGAACGTTCCTGTTCAGAACGTTGAGCAGGTAGTTGTTCAAAAGTACGACAAGAAGAATTTCTCTATGGTTGCTACCAATAACGCAAACGCAAGCGTAGACTGCCAGTACGTTGACGGCGTTGTTTACAACGTTCAGATTACCGATGGAACAAAGATCAAGTATGAAGCAACCGAAGAGGAGCTTATGGGTCTTGTTGGCGTAGACGCAGACGCACCCAAGATACTCAATATCCCCACCGAGTGGTTCAAGAGCAGTGAGCTTCGTCAGGAGGAGAACGGAAGCAGATATTACATCGAGTTCGTTTTGAACGGTGATGATTATGAGGCGCTTTTCTCCAATCTTGCTCTTCTTGAATCTGTAAAAGAGGTTAGCGACGTAACTCACAAGGTCTACGTTACCGCAGAGGGTAAGATAGATTCCGTTGTTTCTACGGCTACCGTTATTATGGTAATGGACGGCGCAGACGTTACGATGGAAGTATGCTCTGTTTCTACCTACGGCGACGTAGGAAGCACGGTTGTAGAGGCTCCTGCAGATGCGGACAGTTACGTTACGGTAGATATCTCTCAGCTTAAGTAATATAGCTAAACAACTAAAAAACTCTTGCATTCGATAGAATGCAAGAGTTTTTTTATTTGTTCTATTGACATTGCGGTGTCGTTATGATATAATCATAAGGCTTGTAATTTAAGAACTAAAATATAGAAAAAGGAAAAATTATGGAAAATTCAACAACTAAACGAAGCTCCTTTACGGGCAAGATCGGTTTTGTTCTCGCGGCGGCGGGCTCGGCGGTCGGACTCGGTAATATTTGGCGCTT
>JAZLCC010000160.1:0-22963 GCA_045614065.1 Eubacteriales bacterium
TTTCACTTCCATAATTTCAAAGCAAGTCCTCGAATACAATTTTATATACTGAGCTTAAGTATTTAGTTAACATATGTTCAAATACCATCGTTGGATTGACATCTAAAATACCATGATATCCATACTTTCCAAAATCTTCAAGATTTGATAAATCAATTTTATCAAACTCATCATCCACATTCTTCACGTTGTCAAGCCCCAGATCAGTGGCAAACTCGATTTCGTCAAAAATGTAAACTCTTGCGGTAATATCATCATCCCCCAACACTTGTTTGCGTTCGCATCCATAATAGCTTTGCACAAACGTTGTTGTATCCAGTTCATATCTTTCATTGCCTTTCGAATCATCTATAATCACATAACGCAAAGCGGATTTTCGATCATCCATCTCCTCCTTGGACCAACTAAATCTCTCCCAACTTTCAATACTACCGTGAATAAGTTCTTCCGTTTCCAATAAGATTCTGTGCAGTGAGTTTCTAATAGTTTCAGATGTGATTAAAGCATGGCAGTTGACATACAGATGAATATCTCTCAATTCTCTGATAGCTTGATCTCTATTGTTTATGTGTTGAATATGTTTATTAATTTCAGAATCCTCGGGAACAAAATTAATCTTTCTAACTATTACTGCCAAACTTTTTTTGAATACTTCTTCAACAAGCTTTTTATCCTGTTCTTTAGTTGGCGATGGTTGAACATACTCTTCAAATGTATCAAGTAATTCATGGTAATCAATTTGTATATATTCAGAGATAGATTTTACGCACTCTAAACTCGCACCATTCCTTCCTCGCACCCAGTTTTGGATGGTGTAAATGGGTATATGTAGTTTGTTGGAAAAATCCTCATAAATACTAAGTTTGGATACTTTACATTTGTTTTGAACTTGCAATTTATTTTGGTATTTTGAAATTGCGTTATTAAATTTCTCACAAGAAAAAACATACTCTTTTCCGTCATCATCTACTAATTTTCTAAAACCCTTGTTTGCCATTATAATTTCTCCTTATAACTTTATTGGTCATCTAAGGGGTGCGCATCCTTGATGATTATATTTTATCATATATTTTTTCAAAAGTATAGTGGCGAAATAATTTCACCCTTTCGCCCTATTTTTTCGCCACATAATATAGCAAAAATTTCATGTAAATATTATACCACAAATACCAACTGCTTTCAATGAGAAAGCATAAAAATTCCACCTATGTGCTTTTCATATTAAAAATCTTTATCATATATATTAGAGCAACCACATTTTTCTGCGGTCGCCTTTTTCTTTGCTTACTCCAACGCAATTTTTGAGTCGTTATAGGCAGAAGTCATTAGTAATGCCAGTGAGCAAACTTGTATCCTTTTTCACATAATACATCTCCGTCACCTGCGTTGTTGAGTGTCCGAGCAGATCTGCGACTTGTCTGACGGTCAGCGCCTTAATCGTTCCGTCGGGTTGCCTTACTCCGTTGACGAGGCGAGTTCTAACTTAACAAAAACGAGCATCAAAAGAACACGGATAAACTCCGTAAATCTTCTGATGCTCACTCTTCTTTCCCATTTTCACAGATGGGAGGATAGCTCACTTTCAATTTATAAACACTATCGTTCTATTTGATTATTATTGACGAAGAACTCAAAATGCTTTATTATCGTGGGCTATCTGAATGGACGCGCGAGCGTGGATTTTTAATTGACACCTGCCTTATGGCGCAAGATAAATTCAAGAAATACCTTGATTATTTTAAAATTCAATATTAAACTTCAAATATATTATTTTCGTTTTAATAAAAAAGCAGTTTCTTCTATGGCAAAGCATAGTCGAAACTGCTTTTTATTAATTTTTAGTATTATGCGTTTTGAAGTTGCGCTTCCAAAATTGCAAGCAGCTCGTTCATATCCTCCTCTGAGCATTCGATGGCATACATATACCAAGCGCTCTGCTCGTACGGAACGCTTATAATCATACAATGCGAATGCAATTCAAACTGATGATTATCAATTCCAACGTAATATAGCCTTTGACAATCACACAATTCTTGAATAGCCTCTTTACCGTCAACCATATTACGCAATTTTTCAAGGAAAACATCGTTTTCAAATGAAATCAAATCATCATCCGTGTATATCGTAATATCACAGCTATTCAATTGCTCATAATGAAAAACTCCGTTCTCCACGCTAACCTCAAGCGCTTTCTCGTAATCCTCGGGAACCACGGGCTGCACAACCACCCATTTAACCTCTTTAATCGTAACATAGACGTTACTTTCCGGCATAGTAAACGTGTAATACCTCACTCTACTATCGGAAACCGACGTATCACGCTTCAATTCTTCTCCGTTAACAGAGACCGTACAATCCTTTCCGTATTTCAGCTTAATGGTTACCTTCTCGCCCGCCGCGTAGGAATCCTTCAATTCTTCTTCAAATTCAAAGCCGTCGGGGTTATAAACGTCAACGAAATATTTTTTTGAGCTGTCGGCTTCCTTTTTGGAGTAATCAACTCTGAAATAATAATATATATTGTAACCCTGTATAGTCTCTACGTGAACGAGATAGGATACTATCGAATTTTCAGGGAAAGACTCCGCCGAATAAATCGGTATATTAACCGAATTCTCCTTGAAGCTCGTTTCGAAAGGAAAATCAGTTACCCCTTCCAAAAGTTCAAAATCAGGATTGTTTTCATCAACCGCAGCCACACGAACGACCGAACAAGACATCACGTTGTATTTTGTGGTAAAGTTCACCGAGGAAAGTCCTTCCTCGAAGGCTATACTTTCATATTTATTCGTATATTCTTGTATTGCAATTTTATACTGATTTTCATAAAACGCGCCTGACCAAGCATTTAATACGTTTTGAGTTTTATTGGTATTGTAATAATATTTTTTATCAACGGATACATAAAGGCCGCTAAGCGTACAACCGCTCTCTTCGGTAAATTTCAAAAAAAGATTTCTCGTTACCTCGGATTTATTATCATATTCCGATATGTAATTTTCGATGTATATCAAATTAAATCCACCGTTTTCAAGCTTATGTAATTTCAATATCTCGTTTTCGTTTTCGCATATAATCAAGGTATTATCCTTATAGGTTGAGAGAATTTCCTCGGAATATATATCGATTTCCAACTTTTCAAATACTTCCAAAATATTATCGCCAAAGCTTATTTCACCCGGCAACCAAAGTCCTTCAAGCGGTACGTTCGTATTAAAATAATCAGAATAGATCGCATATCCCTCATCATTATAAAAAGTAGCTAAAGTAGCATATGAAAATCGAAAATCTCCTGATATATCAAATGCGCTATATCCACCGCCGTCTAATCCGTCAGCATATTCACCCAGCATTAAAGAGTTAATACTTTCCCCGTTATATTTATAGGTTTCCCCTTGCGCTTTAAGATCGGATTCGCTTGTTTTCTCATCAAAATTCAACTCATCAATATACCTATGGAAATTATACACAAAGTTATCATTTCCAATATAATCTTGTTCCGGATCTGAATAATCAACTCTGAAATAGTAGTAATGCGCATCGCCCTGCTTATCTATAACACGAACAAGATAAGACCAAAGCCTCTCACCGTTATTGCCCTTATACCACCAATCTATCGACACACTTATCGATCTTCCGTCGATGTTCACTTTAACATATTTGTCTATATTCGAATACAATTCGGTTTCGAAATTAGTTTTATCAACGTAAGACAGACGGCTGACCGAGCAAGAAAGCACGTCATACTCAACGTCAAAGGATACCTTGGAGCCTTGCTCTTTAGCATTGATAGTCTTATAATTTTTTTGATATTCTTCTATTGCGGCTTTAAAGCTTACATCGCTAAAGTCTCCCGTCCATGCACTGAAAACGTTATTATCTTCTTCCGGAGGCTCGGGCTGTCCAAACACCTTTTCAAACAAAGAGGAGAAACCATCTAAAAAGGAATCGTCTATCTGCCAGCCGTCGCTTAAATTATTATTGGCATCCCAAAGCATGGGCACGGCAGCTATCGTACCGAAAAGAATTGCAACGCAAGCGGCTATTGCAGCAACGCGAATGATCGTTTTGCGGGTGCGTCTTCTTTTTGCAAAAAGATCCTTTTGAGCAATATATTTTTCAACGAGCTCTATATCAATGTTGTTTAATCCTTCATTCCACTCGCTCTTTTTCATACATCATAGCCCTCCCTTCCAAGTGTTTCACGCAAGCTGTTACGAATGCTTGCAAGCTCCTTATGTACCATAGAACGGCTTATTTTCAAATCTCGCGCAATAACATCTATCGGATCTGCGGCGTAATATCTGCTCATAAATATAAACTGCCTGCGCGGTGGAAGTGCACGCACGAAATCACTTATTATGCGGCCAAGTCTTTCCGCATCAAAGCTTGCCTCAACGTCCCCATCACCGCAAATAAACGCCTCCACCTCGGAGAGCGAAACCGTCATTTCCGACGGAACGGCTCGCTGACTGCTTTGGTAGCGGTAGCGCCTTATTGCGCTTCTGCGTGCGATCGTTGTGAGAAAAGCCTTTAAAACGTTAGGCCTTGTTGGCGGAATAGCTCTCCACGCGCCAATATAGGTATCATTCAAGCATTCCTCACAGTCAAGATTATCATTAAGAAGATTGTAAATAATAACCGATAAATATTTTTTATATTTAAAATCGGTTTCATCTATAGCTCTTTCATTACGCATCCAATAGAGCTCAATGATGCTATCGTCATCCAACGGAACTCTGTCTGCGTTTTTTCTTTTTATTCCCATAAAATGCCTTCCTTTCCTGCTATATTTTACCCTTCATAAATAAAAGTAGCAAAAAATCTCAAAATGTGTAATGCTTTATTAAAATTATATCATATTTTTTGAATTTTTTCAATAAATGCGCAAAAGCTAAGCCTTCGGCAATTAAACACGAAGCATAAAAAGCAGCTTTAACTATGCTTTGACATAGAAAAAACTGCTTTTTATCATTTATGTGATTAGCTTGGTTTTATTAAAGGTCCAACAATTTGGGATCGACAGGCTCAATCACAAAGGAATTTGCCCAAAATCCTGCCTTAATATATACCTTGGTGTAAGCAACCGGGTTTTCGGGAGTAAGCGTTACCTGCATATCTCGGCACTTTCTGCTCATTCCAACTGCGGAATGGATATTGTAAGTACCGTACTTAACGGGAATACGCAACAATTCCTTATTACCTATAAATCCGTACGACGCATCATTTATAAACAAACCAAAACCGCCTGCCACTCCGTAGGGCGAGCCCTGACGGTATATGTAAATGCTTCCCTCGCCCTCAAGAGCCAAAGGATTTCTGCAATTCGGGCAAGCATCGTTTGCCGAATTTACGTTATTTGCCTCACCACAATACGGACATCTGATTCTAATCTTTGCTGACATCTTTTTTCTCCATTCCTATTTTTAAATTTATTTTACAACAAAAGCTGTTGTTAATATTTTTTAAAAAAGCTCACTCCAAAATGTTCTTTTCCTTTATGAACTCAAGCAAGGATACGGCATTTGCCTCGTGCGAAGCGGCGCTTGGATGGTTGCCCGCTCCCGCTCCGTGCTCTCTTGAATTAAGAGTTAAGAGATAAAATCCCCCCTCTTCTCCGCCGTAATGATCGGAAAGCTCCTTAAGCCAATTATCAAAATCACCGCCGCGTGAGCCGTATATCCAAATGATCGGGACCTTCTCGCCGTAGCCGTTTCTTATATAATCAACAAGCTCAATTGCTCTCGTTACGTATTGCTCGCGTGTGCATCCAACCGCAAAATCGTTTGCGCCAAGGCGTACAACTGCGATATCGGGCACTCTTGCGCCGTTAAAATCAAACTGAGTGATCGATCTCTTATGGTCGAACTGTGAGAAATAATGCAAGAAATGCTTATCATAATGTCCCGTTGCGAGACCCACTCCGCTCATAGCGAGTATAGAGCAATCGGCATTCAAAGCCTCTGCCACAAGGTATGCATAGGACTTTGTTGCGTCCTGATATTTCGGTACGTCGTGCGGTGCGGGATCGGAAGGACTTCCGATATTTCCGAATGCCGACGTAAGGCTATCGCCGTAGAACTCCAAAAAGAACTCTCTTTCCTCGGGCGCTTCAAACAAATAACCCGTTATAGTCAAGGATTTAAGCATTGACTGCGACCAAGCGATCTCATTTTGTCTAACTATGCGTATAACGTGGAAATAATTATCCTCAAAGGTTGCTATTTTAAGCTGATCTACGCCGTTTGCCATAAATCTTGTTTCCGCGCGCTCGCCGTCAATATATACTGTAAAATAAGACTCGTTTTTAGAATCAACGGTGAGTATTACGTCCCCCGTCATAAATCCGTGAAATTCGATAGCCGCTGCGGCGTGATCGAACATAAGTCCGTTATAATTGCTCTTGGTTCTTCCAATCAATCTAAAGCAATTGTTCACCACCGAAAGGTCATAGGTCTTTTCGGTAAGTATTTCATCGGTTTTGGTTTCTCCCGGTGTCATAGGCATATCAGTTTTCTTCCCCGTTTCTGTAGCTTGTTCTGTTTTTTTGTTCGTTTTCTTTTCGGTTTTTTTCTTGGTTTCGGATTCTTCAGTGTCGGTAACCTCGGTTGTCTCTTCAACGTTTCCTGTACATCCCACCGCTAAAAACAGCATCGAAGCGGTTAGAATCAAGGAAATAACAGCTAAAATTCTTTTTTTCATAACTTGAGCTCCACTAAAGATTTTTTTGATTACGTAACAATTATATCACAGTAAAAATTCAAAATCAAGAAAGCTTTCTCATTTTAGGCGTTTTGGATAATTTTAGGAAAATATTTTGAGCAAAATAACTACACGAATTTATTGACAATATAATACTTTCGTGCTATAATAAGTTCCAATGCAATAAAATATTAATATAAAATCAAACAATGGAGAAAAAGCTATGAAAAAATTCTTATGTCTTTTGATAGTTGCTGCGCTTTTGTTTTCCTTTACCGCCTGCGGTAAAAAGAGAGGAAACAAGGAAACGACCTCAAACGATGGCAACGTCATAGGTGATATTGAGGGTTCCAACAACGGCAACAATATCACTAACAGTAATAATTCAAACGATAACTCAAACGATGATTCGAGCAATCATTCAACTCCCAATGGCGGAAATAACAATGACGACTCGAATAAAAACGATTCAAACGGTGATGAATCGAACGAAAACGGTTCTAACGATAACGGTACGACCGGCGACGGAACTAACGGCGACGGCACCAACAGCGACGGAACTAACGACGACGGGACTAACGGCGACGGCATCAACGAGAAGGTAGATTTAAGCGGTTGTCTTGAAACCTTGTTGCAAAACTACAAGTGGGATCCCGAGTCTATCATTCCCGAAAAGCTCCACCCCGAATACAGTGGCAACTTGATAGACGTTTCCTCTGTTCCCTCTGACTATTCTTCCTTTGTTTCGGTATCCAAAATTCCCAAAAACGGAGTTGGCGAGCAGTGGCATATGGTTCTTGAGAACATTCAGCAGGCAAAGCTCTTCTTTAATGCTCTTACCGTTGTTGACAGTGTTTCCACCCTTGCGGTTGCGGGATTTAACAACTATATAGATGAGAACCCCAAAGACACTGCGAGATATGAGTTTAAGGAAGGCATCTACAACGTAACCATCAACTGCACCGAAAAGACAGTTCAGTTTGTGTTGGATTACTCCGCAGAGCTCCCCGTATTGGGTGAACAGAGCGTTCAAATAGCTCTCTCTATGGATATAGCAACAGAAGCAACTACCGCCCGTGTTCAGATTGGCGATATGAACGCCATGAAATATACCATAGACGGAAATAACTACACCTTTGCCGTAAAATATTTGGGAGTAAGAAGAGCGTACTTTGAATTGTCCAAAAACACAGACGGTAGCCTTACGGGACATATTTACGAGTATATTGATATTTCGATCACAGAAATTCCGAGCGTTGCAGACTTTTACATAAGCGGTGATTATCTTACCGTTGTTGGTAACAAGGCAGACGATATGATGGTCTTTGACGGCACTATTTGCGAGCTTTACTCTATTTCCGAGGGCAAGATGATAGGATATGAGGTAAAGGAAAGCTTAGAGGTGTTGGGCTCCGGCGTAACCTACAACACCCTATGGTTTGACCTTGAGGATATCGACGGAATAAACTCTATAAAATACCTTACTAAGGATTCCTCCGCGAGCGGAAAAAATGAGTTTTATATCAACGGCTCTTCAAATATATGGTCTACCGTAGATTACGGTTTTGCAAATTCGCTCTTAAAGGGAGCTTCTCGCAGATTTGATATTGAGTTCAGAACGCAATATTTCTACTACTACGACGTGGAAAACAATAAATATGAAACCGTTAAGATCGAAGTTCCCATGCTCTTCGTTCAGCAGGAAATGTACAATTCCTTAGAGGATGACGTAAGTAGCGTAAACAACGTGGATATTTCGGTTGACGTAAGCGAAGCGGATCTCAACAAATTAACGTATGAATATTTGACAAAAACAGATTTAATAAACGAAAACAAGAATAAATACACGGTTGACGTAATAATTGCGTTTATCGGAGAAAAAACAACCTTTTTGGATTAAATCTGACAATTAAAAATAACGGGGCTTTCTCAAAAAAAGATCGCCCCGTTTTTATTTATAATATTTTAAAATATTACGAAGATTTACTTGACATTATGCGACATCTTTGTTATAATAGTTGCATGTGAAACTGTTGCATATGCAACTATTTATTTTGTAATTATTTTTTCAGAGGTTTTATATGTCAAAGTTTATGAAAATGCTGAATAATATCAGCCGCTCGCAGGCTATCTATCGGCACCACAAAATATCTGCCGAGGATTTGCAATCCTGCCATTATTCCTTTGTTTTGGCTATCTGCCGTATGCCCGGAAGCTCACAAGAGGAGCTTGCACAAGAGCTTTGCCTTAACAAAAGCACGGTTGCGAGAAGCCTTAACTCTCTTGAGGAAAAGGGATATATTACACGAACTCCCTTGCCTAATGACAAGCGTCAATTTTCGGTTCACCCCACAGAGAAGATGCTCTCGGTTCTCCCCAAGGTAAAAGAGGCATCGGATGAGTGGATGAGCCTGCTTTCAAGCGATATATCCAAAGAGGAGCTTGAAATATTCGATTCGGTGCTTAAGCGTATGCAAGCAAGAGCAAGAGAGATAATTAAAAATCAAGAGGAAAACAAATGAAGTGGGTTTTAAAATATCTTAAAAGCTTACGCAAAAGAATAGCCGTTGGAATTACAATAAAGGTTATCGGCACGCTCGCCGAGCTTATGATCCCCTTTTTGCTAAGCTACATACTTGAGCATATAATCGGCACAAACGATGTGCGCAACATAATTTTCTTTGGCGTTCTTATGGCGATATGCGCACTTATTGCGGCGCTCGGAAACGTAATTGCCAACCGAATGGCGGCAAAGACCACAATGCTTTTTGCCACGCAAATGAGAAAAAATCTCTTCTCAAAAACCTTGCATCTTTCGGCAAGAAACACCGACCGCTTCACTATTCCCTCTCTTGAGGCAAGAATAACCTCTGACACCTACAACGTGCAAAACTTTATTGGAATGATACAGCGTATGGGAATACGTGCTCCCATTCTTTTACTTGGCGGAACTGCTATTACCATGATAATGGATAGAAAGCTTGCCCTCGTTATGATAGCAACGCTCCCCTTGATATTCGTGGTAGTATACAGTATTTCAAGATTGGGCGTGCCGCTCTACACAAAGGTTCAGCAATCGGTTGACGGAATGGTACGCGTAGTACGCGAGGATGCGCAGGGCATCCGTGTTATCAAGGCGCTCTCAAAAATCGATTACGAGAACGCTCGCTACGATAAAACAAATATCACTCTTAAGAAAAACGAGACCCGTGCAGGCGTAATTATGGGAGTTGTTAACCCCGTTATGACTCTGCTTATGAATATCGGCATAGTTGCGGTTATTGCGGTTAGCGCATACTTCGTTTCGGTTGGAACCTCATCCGCTACCACGGTTATTGCATTTATGCAATATTTCACTCTTATTTCAATGGCGATGATGTCGCTCTCACGAATGTTCGTTTCCTACACAAAGTGTGCGGCATCGGCAAATCGAATCTCGCTTATAATGAAGAGCGAGAGCGAGCTTAAGCCCTGTGAGGATGACGGAAAGGGCGATAGCTCTCTTCACGTTTCCTTTGAAAACGTCAGCTTTTCCTATCTCGGCAAGAAGGACAACCTTAAAAACATATCCTTCTCCTTAAGGAAGGGTGAAACGCTTGGTATCATAGGCGCTACGGGAAGCGGTAAATCAACCCTTTTACGCTTGCTTTTACGCTTCTACGATGCCGACAAGGGTATTGTGAGAATAAACGGCAAGGACGTGCGTTCTTACTCCCCTGAGGAGCTTACAGCTATGTTTGGAATAGTATTCCAAAACGATTTTATTTACGCAGACACTATTGAAGAAAATATACGCTTCGGCCGCGATATCTCACGCGAGGATATTGAAGAGGCAACAAAAATTGCTCAGGCGCACGATTTCATAATGTCCTTCTCGGACGGATTTGAGCACGAGGTTTCGGCGGGCGGTACAAACCTTTCGGGCGGTCAACGCCAAAGAGTTCTTATTTCCAGAGCAATTGCGGGAAAGCCCGAGATACTTATTCTCGACGATTCCTCATCGGCTCTCGACTACAAGACCGATGCAAATCTTAGACTCGCCCTCTCGAGCGCTCTGCCAAATTCAACTATAATAACCGTTGCTCAACGAGTGAGCTCGGTAAAAAATTGCGACCTTATACTTGTAATTGAGGACGGAGAAATAATAGGCTACGGCAAGCACGAGCATCTTATGGCGACCTGCTCGGAATATAAGGAGATCAGCGATTCGCAGATGGGAGGTGCCTTCCTTGACTAATAAAAATAAAGTACCAAAGATCAAGAAGAGCAAGCGAGGCATTTTCTTGCGACTCAGCAAATACGTGCTTATGCAATGGCCCTTGTTTATAGTTGCGGTAGCGCTCACGCTCGGCTCAAATCAGCTCTCGCTTTTAGGCCCTCGATATTCGGGAGCCGCTATCGACGCTATTGAGTTTGAAAGCGGCGTAGACTTCCCCGTTGTTTGGAGAAATATCGTATTTATGCTTATATGCTACGTTATCTCCGCAATACTTGCCTATATTCTTTCGGTGGTTATGATAAACCTCAGCCAAAGAATAACCTACAAAATGCGCAAGCAGGTGTTTGAAAAGCTTACTGCTCTTCCGGTAAACTATTTTGACACTCACGCAACGGGTGATATAATAAGCCACCTTTCCTACGATATCGACACTATAAACAGCACCCTATCGCACGATCTTATTCAGGTAATGACAAGTATCTACACCGTAGTCGGATCACTAATATTTATGTGGCAGATTTCAAAGCCGATGATTCTCATATTCGCTCTTACGGTTCCCGTTTCTATTCTTTTCACACGCTACCGCTCCAAGGTGGTTCGTCCTCTCTTCCGCAAGAGAGCAAAGAAATACGGCGAGCTTAACGGCTTTGCCGAGGAAATGCTTACGGGCTCACGCACCATATCGGCATACGGCCGCCAAGACGTTATATCCTCACGCTTTAACAAGATAAACGATGAGGCTATGGACGCCTTCTACAAGGCGGAATATCACGGTGCGCTCCTCTTCCCCACGATCAACCTTATAAACAACGTATCGCTCACGCTTGTTGCGGTTATGGGTGGTATACTTTATATGTACTCACAAAACGGAACCTTCCTTGCAACGTCGGTATTCTTTATCACCCTGGGCGGTGTAGCACAGTTCGTTCAGTACTCAAGAAAATTTGCGGGACCTATAAACGAGTTTTCAAACATTCTTCACGAATTTCAGTCTGCGTTTTCCGCCGCAGAGCGTGTATTTGCAATACTTGACGAGGAATCCGAAAAGGCAGATGCCCCCGATGCAAAGGAGCTTAATAAGGTAGATGGCGACGTTTCCTTAAACGACGTAACCTTTGGCTACACCGAGGATAAGGTGATACTCAAAAACGTATTCGTAAAGGCGGATAAGGGTCAAACCGTTGCAATAGTAGGCCCTACGGGCGCAGGTAAAACAACGATAATCAATTTGCTGATGAGATTTTACGATCAGCAAAACGGTGAAATACTGATAGACGGTATTAAATCTACCGATATTAAGCGAAAGGATCTTCGTCTTGCTTATACGATGGTTCTCCAAGATACTTGGCTCTTCCGTGGCACGATATATGACAACATAGTTTACGGCAGAGAGGATGCAACACCCGAAGAGGTCTATGCCGCGGCAAAATCGGCAAAGATAGCCTCTTACATCGAGTCGCTCCCCGATGGATACGACACCGTGCTTTCCGACGATGGAGTTAACATTTCCAAGGGTCAAAAGCAGCTTATTACGATAGCCCGCGCATTCCTTTCAAAGGCTCCGATACTCATTCTCGACGAGGCAACCTCAAACGTTGACTCACGCACCGAAATGCAGATACAAACGGCTATGAACGAGCTTATGAAGAACAAGACCTGCTTTATAATTGCGCATAGACTTTCCACCATCCAAAACGCAGATACGATTCTCGTTGTTAAGGACGGCGCTATTATTGAGCAAGGAAATCACGATGAGCTAATAAAGCTCGGCGGATTCTACTATTCGCTTTACAGCTCGCAGTTTAACTGACGGCATCAAAATTATATTATTATATCAAAAAGCGAATTTCAAGCATAAAATGTCGCAGAGGGACTTTTCCCTCTGCGACATTTTTATTACGAACATTAGGAGATAATTATGGCTATTTTTTCTAATCAGGCAACCTTGACCTATAACGGAATTTCCACGAACTCCAATATCGCTTACGGCGAGATATTGGAGACCTTAGCCGTAACGAAAACGGCTATTGAGGATAGCTACACTGCAGGCTCAAGCATAACCTACGCAGTAACCCTTAGAAACACGGGCACGGCGCCCTTAAACGGAATCACGGTTTCCGACGATCTTGGCGGATATCTTGTTGGCACCGAAACGGTTTACCCCTTAACCTATATTGTCGGCTCGGCAAATCTCTTTATTGACGGTGTTCCTCAGGGGGCGCCTGCCGTTGTTGCGGGTCCACCACTTGTATTTAGCGGAATAACTCTCCCCGGCAACAGTGATGCCGTATTGGTTTATCAGGCAACCGTTAACGGCTTTGCAAATCCCAATGCAGACGGCGTGATAGACAATACCGTTACCGTTAGCGGCACGGGACTCACGTCTGACGTTACGGCAGAGGCTACTGTTCCCGCAACCGTAGCTCCTTCCTTGTCGATATCCAAGACTATTACCCCCTCTCAGGTGGTTGATAACGACAGAGTAACCTACACCTTCGTTATTCAGAACACCGGCAATCAGGCGGTGCTTGCTACAGATAACGCCGCTATCAGCGATCTCTTTGATCCTATACTCACAGCTCTTGCCGTAACCTTTAACGGCGCAACGTGGAGCGAGGGCGTACAGTATAGCTACGATGAGACTACGGGCGCATTCTCAACAAATGCCGCTCAAATAACCGTTCCCGCCGCAACCTACACTCAAGACCCCGCCACGGGTGAATACACGATCACCCCGGGTATTTCCACGCTTACCGTTACGGGAACAATTTAAAATATAATTTTCAGTAGCGGCAATTAAAGGCTTTGCCCTTTAGCGCATAGCGTGAGATAACAAAAAGAGAGAACATTTCGACGTTTGCCGATTTGTTCTCTCTTTACCGATTATTAAGCTCTAAAATCCTGTTTTAAATTAAAACAAGCCTGCGAAGAAATCGTCTCCTGCGGGAGCGGACTCCTTCTTCTCTGCCTTTGCGGGCTCATCGGAGTTAAAGCCTGCGGCAATAATGGTGATTCTCATTTCGTCCTCGAGAGAAGGATCGAAAGCAACACCGAAGATTATGTTTGCATCCTCGTTGCACTCGCTTCTGATAGCGTTTGCAGCAAAGTCAACGTCCTCAAGTCCAACCTCTGCAGAAGCGGCAATGCTTATGATAACGCCCTTTGCGCCCTTAATAGAGGTCTCAATGAGAGGACTGGAGATTGCCATATTGGAAGCAAGCTGAGCCTTATCCTTACCGCTTGCCTTACCCATACCCATGTATGCAACGCCCGACTCCTTAAGAATAGCGGTAACGTCTGCAAAGTCGATATTGATGAAGCCGAGATTGTTGATAAGATCGGAGATAGACTGTACGCCTCTGCGGAGAACCTCGTCTGCCTCGGAAAATGCAGTTGCAAGAGAAATTCTTGAGTCTGCAACGAGCTTGAGTCTCTCATTGGGAATAACCACCAAGGAATCAACGTACTCTGCAAGCTCTGCAATACCAACCTCTGCCTGAAGCATTCTCTTCTTGCCCTCGAAAGCGAAGGGAGTGGTTACAACGGCAACGGTGAGTATATCAAGCTCCTTTGCCGCCTTTGCAACAAAGGGAGTAGCGCCCGTACCTGTTCCGCCACCCATACCTGCAGTGATGAACACCATATCTGCGCCCGAAATAGCCTTCTTTATCTCTGCATAAGCCTCATCTGCGGCTCTCTTGCCTATCTCAGGGTTAGAGCCTGCGCCAAAGCCGTTTGTAATCTTCTCGCCTATTGTGAGCTGAGTGGGAGCAATCGACTTCTTAAGCGCCTGCTTATCGGTATTGATTGCGATAAACTCAACGCCCTTAATATCAGATGCGATCATACGGTTAACGGCATTATTTCCGCCGCCGCCTACGCCTACTACTTTAATTTTTACGCCATATTCATTTTCAAAATTCATTTTTTAAAGCTCCTTTATCCGTATTTTTTCTATCTCTTATATAATAATATATTTTTCGTTTTTTTTCAATAGTTTTATCAAAATTTTTGTTATTTTTTTCAAAAAACAAGCTCTTATTTGCCCTTGAATGCAAAAAAGAGCAGACACGCATTTTTTTGTGCGTATCTGCCCCATTTCGGTATTAAAAATCTCTTTAAATTTAAGACTTTGCTTCCTTCATTTCGTCGGAATTTTCTGCGTTTTTGTTGATCTCATTGGGATCTATAAAGGTCGGCACAGCCTTCTTCATAGCAACAACAATCTTCTCGGACGCAAGCTCGTCTGCCGTTTCCTCAACGACCGCCTTGAGCATATCAATCTTTTCATTAACCTCTTCTCTTGTATACGGAGTGTCGGTCTCAATAAATATCATATCGTTTTCGGTCTTTTCCATACTCTCGGTCTTAATAAGAAGCTCCTCGTAAAGCTTTTCACCCGGGCGCAAGCCGACCTCCTCAATCTTGATATCCTCCTCGGGAACAAAGCCGCTGAGCTTTATCATATTCACCGCGAGATCGTATATCTTTACGGGCTTGCCCATATCGAGCACGAAAAGCTCACCGCTCTGCGCCATAGCGCCCGCTTGAATAACCAACTGCGATGCCTCGGGAATCGTCATAAAGTAACGAATAATTCGCTTATCGGTAAGCGTAATAGGTCCGCCCTTTGCTATCTGACTGCGGAAAAGCGGAATTACCGAGCCGTTTGAGCCGAGCACGTTACCGAATCTTACCGCCGAGAAGCAGGTCTTGCTATCGGTACGGCACTGAACTATCATTTCACACATACGCTTTGATGCGCCCATTATATTAGTCGGGTTTACCGCCTTATCGGTGGATATCATTATAAACTTTGATACACCGTACTTCTCTGCGGCGTTTGCCGTATAATAGGTACCAAGAACGTTATTTTTAATTGTTTCCGAAGGATTGCTCTCCATAAGAGGAACGTGCTTATGCGCTGCGGCGTGGAATACAACGTCGGGTCTGCACTGTGCGAAGATCGTATCAAGACGCTTCTCGTCGCGCACCGAGGCTATAAACACCGTGATATCAAGCTTGCCCTGATAGTTACGCAAGAGCTCCTGCTGAATATCGTATGCGTTATTCTCGTAAATATCGAGAATTATAAGCTTTTTGGGCGAAAGCTTTGCTATCTGACGGCAAAGCTCGCTTCCTATCGATCCGCCGCCACCCGTAACGAGCACGACCTTATCTCGATAGAAGTCAAGAGAACGGCGATTGTTGATCTTAAGCTGCTTGCGGAAAAGAAGGTCCTCGATTTGGAACTCACGAAGAACTCTCTTGCCCTGCGCCTCGTCCTTGCCTATCTCTCTTACAGGGGTGTCATAAAGCTTTATCTTGCATCCCGTTTGGATATAAAGCTTATAAAGATACTCTATCGCCTCGCTGTCAAGTCCCGGCATGGCAATAAATATTTCCTGAATTGGGAGAGTCTTTACTGTTTGAACGATGTTTTCATCCTCGTAGTAAACTCTTACTCCGCCAATATAATCCCCCTTTTTGGTTATATCCTTATCGATAAACGCTATTGGATTATAGCTTGAGGTCTTACTGCAACGAAGCTCGTCGGCAAGCAATGCGCCCATCTGACCTGCTCCAACTATTGCAACGTTTATCTTATGAGCGCTCGGCTCATCGGAAATCGTGTTACGGTACTTATAATACAAGCGGTAAACGTATCTTGAGCCTAATGTTACAAGGCAGAAGAGCGACGCTATTATTACAAATTCCCAAATTTTAAAAACAAAAGCTCCGCCTGTTATTCCACGAACAACAAACACCAAAAGCATCGTAACAAGCGTTGCAATGGCATCTCTTGTTATAGCTCCCAAATAAGCTCTCGTATAGGTATAACGCCAAACGTTTTTGTAAAAACCAAAGGCAACTCTAAAAGCGAATATCATTACTCCGAGAACGATAGCATTAACAAAAAACTGTTTTTTGTCTGCGGTGGTAAGCGGCTCTATATAAGTGCACAGGAAGCAAGCTATTGTAACCAAAGTATAACACATTATATCAAACAGGTAAAGAACGAATCGTCTTCTCCCGCGAAACGGAATTCCCATACTGTTACTCAATCTCCTTTACAGTGTCGTAATAAAACTGAACGTAAAATTTATTATATCCAAAAAATATTGGCAGAAAACTATAGTTAGTTATCATAATTATATCACTTATGTGCATTTTTGTCAACCAAAAACGGCAAAATTCCGCATTTTGCGCATTTTAGACAAGAAAAAAGCGAGTCGTCTTGATGCAAAAGCTTAAACGGCTTTACATCGCAAACGACTCGTTTGATTAAATTTAAATTATATATTCACCTTTACACCGTTAACGGTAACCTCGTTATCGGCTCTTATGAGTATGTACTTAACTCCATCTATTATCCTTGTTTCAACAACCTCGCTAAAGCCTGCGTTCACCTTTACGCTGACCTCGGGAGTTTCAACCCTAAGCTGCTTTGTGCTTGCAATATTCTTTGGCGGTATCTCTGCGTTTTCTCCAAAGCTTTCATCAAAGCCCTTCTCAAACGCCTCGATCTTCTCCTCGGAAACTCCGCCATAGCGAAGCATCTCACTCGCATCATTCTTATTGATGTAAGGAAGCACGTCATCGCCCTCGGCCTTATTCTCCTCTATTACCGCATTGATCTGCGCGTGCAAAGAGGAAACCAAGCGAACGCTGCATTCATCGGCAACCGTTTTTTCAAGAAGATCCGAGAAGGTCTCCTTTTGCTCCTTTGCGGGCATCGGCGCCTCGTTTGCAAATATTGCATCTACAAGCTCAGGGTGGTTATTTTCAAGATTTTTCGTGTAATAAAGAGCCTTATAAATATTTGTCTGCGAATCCTCAAGCACGGGAAAAACAAAAGCTATCTCGGGCTTTGAGAGCACTGTATCTGCGCAAAGAGTGCGGAAGCACTTCTCGGGAAAATAATAGCTTATCGTAGGCTTTCCTTCCTTTACGGGGCAGATCGCGCATATAACGTAGGAATAAACGCTTGTGGAATCATAGTCCTTCTCGCCCTCTGCGTTAGTCTCAAATATATCGCAAGCATCGTGTGCAAGCAAAATAAGGTAGCTTCCCTCTATTTCAAGATTTTCAATTATTTTATTATAAAGCTCGGCGCGCGCATCCGCATCCTTTATCTCACTCTTGCGAAGCTTTGACAAAAGTGCGTACTCCTCGCCGTTGTTTACCTGCTCGGTGGAAAATCCGATTTCAAGAAGATTTGTTCCTATATGACCCGAAAAAGCCTTTTTTAAAAGTCCGAGCATTCCATCTGCATCGTCCTCGCTCATCATTCCAAGGCTTTGGTCAAACTCGGATATTATCTCCTTTTGTGAATTAACGTAGCATCCCGAAATACGGCTGATGTTGCTTCTATCGCTTCTGTAGCGTCTGCGTATTTCGGCAATTTCCTTCTCGTTCATTTTATGTATCCTTTCAGTAAGTTAAATCAATTGAATCAGTTAAATTATTTACCGACGCAAAAATGTGAGAATATCTCTGAAACTATCTCCTCGCCAATCTCTCGTCCGTCAAGCTCTCCAAGCGCCGACATTACGCCCTCAACCTCAACACAGCAGGCATCAAGCGAAACGCCACGCTCGATATCGGCAATTGCGCTTGAAAGCTCGGATATCGCCTTGCTTATTGCCGCATACTGACGAGCTCCCGTTATTATGGGATCGTTGTCAACGTCAAGCTCTCCATCTATAAACATAGCGTCTATCTCGTTTGCAAGCTCTGAAAATCCCTCGCCCGTTTTTGCGGATATCTCGATTTTATGCTCGAATTTGCAAATGAGATCGAGAAGCTCGGCATTTTTCTCACCGTCGAATGCGTCTAATTTATTTATAAGAGCCACTGCGGGAATATTATTGCCAAGTATCTTCTCAACAAGCATTTTATCCTCACCGTCGGGGGCTCTCGTTCCGTCAAAAATTATAAGAACAAGCCCTGCGCCCTCTATCTCGCGTATAGAGCGCTCTATGCCTATGCTCTCAACCTTATCGTCGGTCTCTCTTATTCCCGCAGTGTCGCAAAGCAAAAGCGTTGCCTTGCCCAAAGATGCGGTCTCGCGCAGAACGTCGCGCGTGGTTCCCTCTATATCGGTAACGATTGCAGCATCGTATCCGAGTATTCTATTATATACCGAGCTTTTTCCGGCATTTGCTCGACCGCAAATTACGGTGGGTATTCCCTCGTTTATAGCTCTTCCCGTTTTATACGTGCTTGCAAGCGCCTTTATATCGGCAAGAACGCTCTTCAACGCCTCAACCATCTCGTCAACGGTCATCTCGGCAAGATCCTCATCGGGAAAATCTATATTTGCGTATATTCCCGTCAAAACACTCCTCAGGGCAATATAAAGCTCCTCCATTCGCATAGAGAGCCTTCCCTGCATACCGTTGCGCGCAAGCGAGAGCTGACTTTCGTTTCTCGCCTCCAAAAGATCTCCCAGCGCCTCTGCCTCATTGAGTCTAAGCTTGCCCGAAACGTAGGCTCTGCGTGTAAATTCACCCGCCTCAGCCATTCTCGCTCCCGCAGAAAGCGCACAGGAAAGAACTCTCTGAGTAACAAGTATTCCACCGTGGCAGCTTATCTCAACAGTGTCCTCGCCCGTAAAGGAGCGCGGAGCGCGAAAGCAAACGGCAATACCGTCGTCAACGCTCTTCTTTTCTCCATTCGGCTCATGTATCACACCGTAAGAGGCTCTGCCTATAGGCATATTGGAAAGTGCCTTGCCCGATGCGCAAGAAAAAATACTGTCGGCAATAGAGAAGGCCTCGGCGCCCGATATTCTTATCATTGCAACTCCGCCCTTGCCGTATGGCGTAGCGATAGCGGCAATAGTATCAAAAATTTTCATTATTAAGTTACGTCCTCCGCAAAATAAGCAAAATGAAAAGAAGGCTGCCACAACTGCGGCAGCCCTTTATGACAAATTATTCAGCGAGCGCGCCTGCGTCCTCTGCATCATCAATAACGAGATCGCAATCGTCGCATTCATCCAAAAGATCATCGCAATCGTAAACGAGATCTCCGCTGTATTTCTTAACAAGCTTGTAGATAATAAAAGCAATCAACGCCACAGCAGCTACTACAGCAAGCGTTATCAATACTACCTTAACATAATTTGTTTTCTTTCTTCTAAAAAATCCGAACATTACAGTTTCCTCCTCATTAAAATAAGATTCGGCTCAAAACTCAAGCCCACATAATCTCTTATATATAGTATACCATATTTTCGTAAAATTGCAAGAATTTTTTTTAATTTTTAAAAAATTTTTTATGATTTTATTCAACAATTATCGCAAGCCCTAAATAATGAACAAATAAGTTATAAAAAAATTAAAAATTTTCCAAATTCCTCTTTATTTAGATACGGAAATCTGCTATAATATATATGATTGTGCAAAAAATTTAATTTTATTCCAATTTTTTGGGGGAACTATGACCTACAACGAGATTTGCTTGGCTCTTGCCGAAGCGGAAATTGAAAATAATCGTGGCGAAACCGCGATGCTTATATGCCATTTCTGCAACATTACAAAAGCAGATCTTTTGTTGCGCCGTGATGAGGATTTTGACTCTCCCGAGCTTTGCGCGGCAGTCAAAAAGCGTTGCAAGCATTATCCCTTGCAGTACATTCTCGGTTATTGGAGCTTCTGCAACGAAACCTACAAGGTTACCGAGAACACGCTTATTCCCCGTCAAGATACCGAAAAGCTTGTTGAGCTTGCTATAAAGCTTATTCCCGAAAACGCAAGAATCATCGATCTTTGCACGGGAAGCGGTTGCGTAGCAATATCTACTCTTGCGCAAAGGCAGGATTGCCACGCGGTTGCTATCGACCTTTTCCCCGAAACGCTTGATATAGCAAGAGAAAATGCCGAATCCAACGGAGTTGGCGATAGAATGGGATTTTTGGCACAAGACGTTCTCTACCCCTCGTTTATGAGCCCCTTGGGTAAATTCGATTGCATTCTTTCCAACCCGCCTTACATCGAAACCCGTGAGATATCCTTGCTTGATGAGGAGCTCTCATACGAGCCGAGAGCCGCACTTGACGGCGGAGACGACGGACTTGATTTTTACCGAGTAATAATCGGAGAATACGGCGAATATCTTACTGATAGCGGAATTATGCTTTTGGAAATCGGTTGCGACCAAGCAAAATCGGTTTCGGCAATTGCCGCAGCGGCAGGTATGCGCTGTGAAATATATAAGGACTACGGCGGTAACGATAGGGTCGCTTACCTCAAAAAAGCGCCTCCCCGCATTGAAGAGCCCGACATTACACCCGAAGCATAAAAACAAACCCTAAAGGAGTATAGCCTTGAATATCATCGTTCTTGCAGGCGGTCTTTCACCCGAGCGCAACGTGTCGCTCTCGTCGGGAAGCCTCATTTCATCAGCCCTTAGAAGAAAGGGACATAAAATACTCAGCGTTGACGTTTACGAGGGAATAGCCGACGAACGTATCCCCGAATATCCGCTCGACCTCTTTACCACCGAGGATGATAAAACCCTTTGCGTGGGTAACTCTGCGCCTACACCTCATGAGCTTGAGGAAATTAAAAAAAGAAATAACGGACGTAAGGAGCTTTTGGGCCCTAACGTTTTAAGGCTTTGCAAGCTTGCAGACGTAGCCTTTCTCGCATTGCACGGAGATATGGGCGAAAACGGTCAACTTCAAGCAACGCTCGACGTTTTTAACGTCAAATATACGGGTAGCGGATATATCGGCAGCTTGCTTGCAATGAATAAGGATATTGCAAAAAAGCTTATGTGCGAAAGTAATATCCTCACACCGGATTGGGTAAACTTCAGTGATTTCGGAAATACCGATAAAATGAAAGAAGCCGCAGAAAAAATAGGCTTTCCTTGCATAGTAAAGCCCTGCTCTTGCGGTTCAAGCGTTGGTGTTTCTATCGTTAATAACGAAAAGGAATTGCAGGATGCGCTTAAGATCGCATCGGGATATGAGGGCTCGGTGCTTATCGAGCAGCATATAAGCGGAAGAGAGCTTACACAAGCGATACTCGACGGCGAGGCGCTCCCGCCCGTGGAGATAATTCCCAAGTGCGGATTCTACGATTATGCCAATAAGTACGTAGCAAACGCAACCGAGGAAATATGCCCCGCACCGATAAGCGAATCGCTTCGCTCAAGAGTTGACGAGATAAGCAAGCAGTGCTTCTCCGCTCTCTGCCTCTCGGACTACGCAAGAATCGATTACATAGTTGATAAGGATGAGCAGATATGGTGCCTCGAGGCAAATACGCTTCCGGGAATGACGCCGACAAGCCTTATGCCACAGGAAGCAAATGCGGTAGGAATCGACTACGATAGTCTTTGCGAAAAAATCGCAACGCTTGCATATAATAAGAAAAAATAAAATGAAGCTCAGCTACGATCAAATCAAGGATATTTGTTCAGTGATAAAAGTCTGCACCCAAATGATGACGGATTTTCCTACTATGCCGATAAGCTTGCAAACGAATTAGCGAAATATCTGTAAAATAAGATCGATGCCGACGAAAAACAAAGTCGGCATCGAAAATATAAAAGAATAACATTTTAAAATACTTGACAATCGCAAAAAAATTTGTTATAATGTGTAGGCACTGAATTAACGCTTCGGGATGTAGCGCAGTTGGTAGCGCGCGTGCTTTGGGAGCACGATGTCGCAGGTTCGAATCCTGTCATTCCGACCATATCGAGTGTTCATAACACATCTGAGTTATGGACACTCGATTTCTTTTTGCTTCTGTTTACGTTTTCTTTAATATTTAATTCTTTGAGCAGATTTTCTGCTCTTTTTCTTTTTATACCGCTATCGCCTCGTAGCTTATGCGAACACCTTGTATTGTATCAAGAGTGTGTACTATTTGCGGTGAATCGCATCCTATTTTAGCTTTGTATTTTTATTCAAAACATAGAAAAAGAGCTGTCCCAAACACTTTAAGATTTGCATTTGAGACAGCCCATTTATTGTCTTTTAATATGAGAATTGTTGATTCCAATTCTTGGATATATACCTGG